>JAURMY010000154.1 GCA_030830465.1 Alphaproteobacteria bacterium | reverse complement strand
GTTCTGGGGAATCATCATCGCGGTGGCTTTACGCATCGCGCTGTTGTTTGCGATGTTGCATCTGATCGAGGCGCTGAAAGCACCGTTTTACGTTTTTGATATCCCCGGCATTCTGACCGGCGGCGTCAATTTTTCCACGGTGGTTTTTATCTTTGGCGGGGTGTTTCTGATTTACACGGCGGTGCGGGAAATTTCGCATATGTTGTCGATGGAGCATCTTGAGAAATCGACGGGAAATACCGGGCGAAAGTCGGCGGTGCAGGTCGTCGTGATGATCGTGCTGATGAACCTGATCTTCAGCTTTGATTCCATTCTGTCGGCCATCGCGATCACGCAGGTGTTCACCCTGCTGGCCATCGCAATTGCCGTTTCGGGCCTTGCCATGCTGGCCCTGGCCGACACCGTGACCGAATTTCTGAAGCGCAACCGCATGTATGAAGTGCTGGGCCTGTTCATACTTTTGATTGTCGGGGTGGTTTTGTTGGGCGAGGCCGGTCCTGCCGCGTCCCATGCCATGCAGGATGAAACGCTGCACCTGATGCTGTTTGACCATCCGGTCATTCCGATGAGCAAATCCACGTTCTACTTTTCGGTTGTGGTGCTGGTCATCGTCGAGATCGTGCAAACCGGATATCAGCGCAAACTGGCAGCCGAGCGCAAACTGCCCTAGCGAAACCGGACTGCACCCCCATATGGACTAAGAACACCCGCACCGCTAGGCTGTGGCCAGCGGTATCCCGTGCCAGAAAAGCAAAGGCTGACAATGTCACTTGCAAGCTTGAAATGGATCGCCTTTCTGCTGTTGTTCGCGCTGATCGTCACCGTGTCTGCCGGTGGCATTGCGGGGGCCGGCTGATGGCGCATCAGTTTGGTGGAAAATTCAGTCCCGGTCAGTCCGGCACCGCATCGCCGCCGCCTGCTGCACCCGTTGCCGGCAAGCCCAGGGCGGGTTTCCGGGTCTGGCTGTTGTTCGTCGCCCCATTGCCTCTGTTGTTCACCGGATTTGGCCAGATCACCGCCGCCAATCCGGCCGGAATCATAAGGGATTTTTCCGCCTTCGGGATTTTCATTCTGGCGGCCTTTTTGCTGCGGGAAGGCCTGAAGGCCGAAGCGGCCTTTCTGGCGCGCAAATCCGCTTCGCGTCCGGCCTTTCCGCGCAAGATGACGGCCTCTGCCCTGACCGGGATCGCTGTTGCGCTTGCCCTGACGGGGGGCACGGGCCTGGCAATGGTGCCTGGGGTGATCGGCCTTCTGGCCGCGGGTCTGCATCTGTTTTCTTTCGGGCTTGATCCGCTTTCCGACAAGGCCCCGAACAGTCTGGACGCCCTGTCGGACCGGCGGGTGGCCCGCGCGATCGACGAGGCCGAAGGTCATATCGCCACCATGACCCAGGCCTTGGCATTGTTGAAAGATCGCGCCTTGCAAAAACAGATGGCGGAATTCGTGACCACGGCGCGCGACATGTTCCGCACGGTCGAAGATGACCCGCGCGATCTGGCGGCGGCGCGGAAATACCTGAGCGTCTATCTGGTCGGCGCGCGCGATGCGACGGTGAAATTTGTCGAACTTTATCAGCGATCACAGGATTCCGTCGCCCGCGCCTCATATACCGGCCTGCTGGCTGACTTGCAGGCGAATTTCAAGGCGCAACGGCAGGAATTGCTGCTGGATGATCGCAGCGATCTTGATGTAGAAATTGATGTGTTAAGGGACCGTTTGCGTCGTGAAGGCGTTCAAACCCAGTAAACGAGGACGACAAATGCCCGAAGAAACCCGCGCGAGCGCCGAGAAGGCCGCAAAACTGGTGGAAACCGTCAACGCTGTGGTTCTGGCCGAGCCCAAAGCCGATATTGTGCCGCTGGCCAAGGCCAAAGGGGAACAGGAAACCGGTATCCGGGACCGCATGGCCGAAATCGACGTGACGGATACCGACAGCATCGTGACCTTCGGTGCCAAAGCCCAAAGCGGGCTGCAGCAGATCAGCCAAAGCATGCTGGACGGGGTGCGCAACAAGGATGTCGGCCCGGCAGGTGACGCGCTGGCCAATATGGTCAGTTCGATCCGCGGATTTGAAATTTCGGAACTGGACACGCGCCGGAAACGGTCGTTCTGGGAAGCCCTGACAGGCCGCGCCGCCCCCTTTGCCAAATTTCTGGCGCGCTATGAAAATGTACAGACCCAGATCGACAAAATCACCGGTGAGTTGCTTGAGCATGAGCACACGCTGATGAAAGACATCCGGTCGCTGGACAATCTTTATGACAAGACCCTGCAATTTTACGATGAGCTTGGGCTATATATCGCCGCCGGCGAAGCGGTGATTGCCGAGCTTGACGCCAAGGACATTCCTGACAAAGAAGCCGCTGTTGCCGCAGCCGAGGACGACCAGCAGGTGAAGGTGGCGCAGGAACTGCGCGACCTGCGGTCCGCCCGCGACGATCTGGAACGGCGGGTGCATGACCTGAAACTGACGCGACAGGTCACGATGCAGTCGCTGCCCTCGATCCGGCTGGTGCAGGAAAACGACAAATCGCTTGTCACCAAGATCAACTCGACCCTGGTCAATACCGTCCCGCTGTGGGAAAGCCAGTTGGCGCAGGCGATCACCATCCAACGCTCGGCCGATGCGGCAAAAGTGGTCAAGGACGCCAATGACCTGACGAATGAGTTGCTGAAAGCCAATGCCGCCAACCTGAAAGAAGCCAACCGCGCGATCCGCCAGGAAGTTGAGCGGGGCGTGTTTGACATCGAAGCGGTCCGCACCGCCAATGCTGATCTGATCGCGACGATCGAGGATTCCCTTGCCATTGCGGATCAGGGCAAAGCCCGTCGCGCCGCCGCCGAAACCGAACTGCAAAAGATGGAAGCCGATCTGCGCGACACGCTGTCCGCCGCCAAATCGCGGCAAAGCGGAACCGGCGACACCATTGGCACCAGCGTGCCGCAAGACCCGGCGTGACTGATCGGTGAAACCCATTTTGGCCCACCTGATAGAGAAATGTCGCCGTTCATTTGCAGGCGCAATCGCCGCCGGACTGTTGCTTGTGGCGGCCTGCGCGCCTGTTCCCGTTGTTGCAACGAAACCGCAACCGGAAGCCGTGAAAGCGCGGTCAAACGCCAGTCTGCAATTGCAGAAATATTACACATCGGTTCAGTCGCGGCTGCAAAGTCAGGGGCTTTTGCGAACCGATGGCGGCGGCCCGGACGTGCCCTTCACGGCCGTGACACTGGCGCAGAATTTCGAACGGATCGCGTTATATGACGAATATGCCGTGCAGAACGGGCGCTTCATCGCCCAGCAAACCCCCAGTTCGTTGCGCCGGTGGGAACGTCCGATCCGTATCGGCCTGATTTTCGGCGCTCAGGTGCCAGAGGCCCAGCGCACCAAGGACATTGCCAATGTCACCGCCTATGCAAAGCGCCTGTCGCGGCTGACGGGTGTTCCGATCACCATCACGGACGACAATCCGAATTTTCACGTGATGTTTCTTTACGCGGACGAGCAGCGCAATGTCGTGCCGGTCCTGCGGCAACGGGTGCCCAACCTGAACCGCGTGGTGATCGATGAAATCATCAAAAGCCCGCGCAACACATTTTGCGTCGCTTACGCGTTTGCGGACAACGGCAATGACAACGCCTATTCCTCCGCGATCATTCTTGTGAAGGCGGAACATACCGACCTGATGCGCCTGTCCTGTATCCACGAGGAAATGGCCCAGGCGATGGGCCTGGCCAATGACAGCCCGGATGCCCGCCCCTCGATCTTTAACGACGATGAAGAATTTGCCCTGCTGACGCGACAGGACGAACTGATGCTCAGGATGCTTTATGACCGGCGGCTGAAACTGGGCATGACCCCCCAGGCCGCCCACCCCTTGTTGCCGCAGATCGCCCGCGATGTGATGCTCGGCAACAGTTAACGGACGACCAGAACGGAGACCAGACAAATGGGTATTTTCGACTTTCTCAGCGGCCAATTCATTGACGTCATCCATTGGACGGATGACACACGCGACACGATGGTCTGGCGGTTTGAACGCGAAGGCCACGAAATCAAATACGGTGCCAAACTGACCGTGCGCGAGGGCCAGGCGGCGGTGTTCATCCATGAAGGCCAGCTGGCGGATGTGTTCACGCCCGGGCTTTACATGCTTGAAACCAACAACATGCCGATCATGACCAGCCTTCAGCACTGGGATCACGGGTTCAAATCGCCGTTCAAGTCCGAGATTTATTTCGTCAATACGACACGGTTTTCCGATTTGAAATGGGGCACCAAGAACCCGATCATGTGCCGCGATCCGGAATTCGGCCCCGTCCGCCTGCGGGCCTTTGGCACCTATACGATCCGGGTGTCGGATGCGGCGACGTTCATGCAGGAAATCGTCGGCACGGACGGCGAATTCACCATGGATGAGATCAGTTCGCAGATCCGAAACATCATCGTCAGCCAGTTTTCGTCGGCCATCGCGGCCTCGGGCATTCCGGTTCTGGATATGGCGGCAAACACCCAGGATCTTGGTAAACTTCTGGCGGGTCAGGTCTCGCCGGCGCTGGCGCAATACGGCCTGTCGATGCCCGAGCTTTACATCGAGAATATCTCGTTGCCTGAGGCGGTTGAGGCAGCTTTGGACAAGCGCACGTCGATGGGTCTGGCGGGCGATCTGAACAAATTCACCCAATATTCCGCAGCCGAAGCGATGACCGCCGCCGCCAACAACCCGTCAGGCGGCATGGGCGCGGGTTTGGGCATGGGCATGGGGATCGCCGCCTCCCAGCAAATGGTCAATCCGGGGCCCTGGGGGGCGCATCCCGCGCCGCATCAATCCCCGGTCGCGGCCCCGCCACCCCCGCCGCCGCCGGTCGAAAAAGTCTGGCATGTGGCTGCGAACGGCGCGACAACGGGGCCGTTTTCCCGCGCGGCCCTGGGCCGGATGGTGGCCGAGGGCAAGTTGACCCGCGAAACCCTGGTCTGGACCGCGGGGCAGGACGGCTGGAAGCCTGCCGAAGATGTGGCCGAAATGGCAACCCTGTTCACGGTTCTGCCGCCGCCCCTGCCCGGAAGTTGAGAGGCAGAGAATGGCCGACCCGCAAGAACATAAGTTCCCGTGTCAATCCTGTGGCGCCGATTTGCGGTTTGCGCCGGGAACGGAAACGCTGATCTGTGCACATTGCGGGGCGGAAAACAGCCTGCCGCAAACCGGCGAAAAGACGGACTTCTTGCGGGAAAATGATTTTCAAGCGGCGCTCAGAAATGACCTGTCCAAGCTGGAAACCCAGGAAACCCGGTATTCCAAATGCGAAAACTGCGGTGCCGAGATTGAATTTTCCGGCGACACCCATGCCACGGAATGCGCCTTTTGCGCGGCCCCGCTGGTCACCGATACCGGCACCCATCGCCTGATCAAGCCGGCGGCGGTCCTGCCGTTTCAACTGGATGAAAACGCGGCAAGACAGGCGATGACAAACTGGCTGGGGCGTTTGTGGTTCGCCCCCAACGGGTTGCAGGAATACGCCCGCAAGGGCCGCGCGATGAACGGAATTTACGCGCCTTACTGGACATTTGACGCCGATACCGAAAGCCAGTATCGCGGCCAGCGCGGGGATGCCTATTACGAAACCGAATATTACACGACCGAGGAAAACGGCAAATCGGTGCAACGCGAACGGCAGGTCCGGCGCATCCGGTGGTCCCGCCGCGCCGGGCGGGTTGCGCGGTTTTTTGACGATATTCTGGTCTTGGCCAGCGCTTCATTGCCAAAGAAATACACCGATGCGCTGGAGCCCTGGGACCTGAAGGCTTTGGTGCCTTATCAGCCCGACTATTTGGCCGGATTTGATGCCGAGGGCTATACCGTGACGCTGGAAGACGGTTATCGGCTGGCGCGCGCCCATATGGACCGGGTAATCGATCAGGACGTGCGTCAGGATATCGGCGGCGATGAACAGCGGGTCGACTCCGTGGCAACCACGGTGCGCGACGTGACCTTCAAGCATGTCTTGCTGCCGGTCTGGACCGCGGTTTACAAATATCGCGGCAAGACCTTCCGGTTTGTGGTCAACGGGCAGACCGGCTCGGTCAAGGGCGAGCGGCCCTGGTCCTGGGTCAAGATCGCCATTGCGGTGATCCTGGCGGCGATCCTTGCCGGGGTTCTTGCCTATGTGGCGTCGCAAAACCAGTAACGCGGTTCTGTCCGGCACCCACCGGCCTATGCTGTCGCGCCGTTGGTCGCGGGCGTAGATTCCGGCACATAATTCCCCGCTTTGCCCCTTGCGCAGGCTGTGCGCGGCATGAATGATACCGGCGAATACAGGAGCCGCCCATGTCTGCCGATCCCCTGCTGCAACCCTTTCGCCTGAAACATCTGGTTCTGAAAAACCGGATCATGACCACCCCGCATGAACCGGCCTATCCCGAGGACGGCATGCCGAAGGACCGCTATCGCGCCTATCACGAAACCCGCGCCAAGGCGGGCATTGCCATGACGATGACAGCCGGTTCCGCCACGGTCAGCCGCGACAGCCCGCCCGCGTTCAACAACATCCTGGCCTATAAGGATGAGGTGGTGCCGTGGATGGCGAAAATCGCCGATGCCTGCCACGAACATGGCTGTGCCGTGATGATTCAGTTGACCCATCTGGGGCGGCGCACCGGCTGGAGCAAAGGCGACTGGCTGCCGGTTGTGGCGCCCAGCCATGAACGTGAACCCGCGCACCGGGCCTTTCCCAAACGGGCCGAGGAATGGGATATCACCCGCATCCTGACCGATTTTGCCGATGCGGCAGAACGGATGAAGGCGGCGGGGCTTGACGGGATCGAAGTGATCCTGCACGGCCATCTGGGCGATCAGTTCCTGTCGCCCCTGACCAACAGGCTTGACGCGCCCTGGGGCGGTGATTTTGAACAGAGATGCGCCTTTCCCATGGCGGCTCTTGGCGCCATTCGCAAGCGCGTGGGGGATGATTTCATCGTCGGTGTGCGGTTCGCTGCCGACGAGGCACAGGCCGGCGGCATTTCCGCCCAGGAGGGCATCGCCTTTGGCAAAAAGCTGCGCGACAGCGGCATGGTCGATTACCTGAATGTCAATCGCGGCCGCATCCACACCGATCCGGCAATGACCGATATGATCCCGGTTCAGGGGATGAAATCAGCGCCGCATCTGGATTTCGCCGGCTCGGTCCGCGCCGCGACCGGGATGCCGACCTTTCACGCCAGCCGCATTCCCGACGTGGCCACGGCGCGCCACGCGGTTGCGTCCGGTTTGCTGGATATGGTCGGGATGACACGCGCCCATATGGCCGATCCGATGTTGATGCAAAAGATCATGGAAGGGCGCGAGAACGATATCCGCCCCTGTGTCGGCGCGACCTATTGCCTTGACCGGATTTATCAGGCGGGCGAGGCCCTGTGCATCCATAATCCGGCCACCGGTCGCGAACTGACCATGCCACATGTGATTCCGCGCGCCACAGAACGCAAGAAGGTGGTGATCGTCGGCGCAGGTCCCGGCGGACTGGAAGCGGCGCGGGTCGCCGCCGAACGGGGCCATTACGTGACGGTGTTTGAGGCTGCCGACCAGCCGGGCGGCCAGATCCGGCTGACCGTGCAAAGCCCCAGGCGGCGCGAAATGATCGGCATCGTTGACTGGCGCATGTCGCAATGCGCGGCCCGCGACGTGGCGTTTCATTTCAACACCTTCGCCGAGGCCGAAGATGTGACCGCGCTGTCGCCCGACGTGGTGATCGTGGCAACCGGCGGCCTGCCGCAAAAGGACATTCTGGCATTCGGCAACGAACTGACCGTGAACGCCTGGGATATCCTGTCAGGCGATGTAAAACCGGGCCGCGATGTCCTGATCTATGACGATGCCGGCGACCACCCGGCGCTGCAAGCCGCCGAAATGATCGCCGCCGATGGTGGCAAGGTTGAAATCACCACGCGCGACCGGATGTTTGCGCCGGAAATCATGGGGATGAATCTGGTGCCTTATATGCGCTCGTTGCAGGATAAGGATGTGACCTTTACCGTCACCTGGCATCTGGCGGGTGTGCTTCGCGATGGCAACCGTCTGAAAGCGGTGCTGGGGACGGATTATTCTGATGTCAGGCGCGAAAAGCATTTCGATCAGGTGATTGTCAACCATGGCACCCTGCCGCTGGATGATCTTTATTTTGCACTGAAACCCGGTTCCTCCAATCTGGGGGAACTGGACCACGATGCGTTTATCGACGGTCGGCAGCAGACCATCCGCACCAATCCCGGCGGCGGGTATCAACTGTTCCGGATCGGGGACGCGGTTTCGGCCCGCAACACCCACGCCGCGATCTATGACGCCCTGCGCCTGTTGAAGGATATCTGACATGCGGATCGGGTTTTTGGGAACTGGCACGATTTCCAGCGCCGTGGTTGAGGGGATTGCACGGGACGGTCACGACATCCTTGTGTCACAGCGCAACCCGGCGCGCGCGGCGGAACTGGCGGAACGGTTTGCGAATGTGACCGTTGCCGACAATCAAACCGTGGTGACAGACAGCGAATTGGTTCTGATCGGCCTGATGCCCGAGGTTGCGCGCAAAGTGCTGCCGGAGCTTGTGTTCCCGGCAGGCCAAAATGTGGCGTCCTTTATGGCGGATATCGCCTTGGCCGAGCTTGATCGGTTGATCGCCCCGGCCCGGGCCGAGGCGATGGTGATCCCGTTTCCCGCCATTGCCAAAGGCGGATCACCGGTGTTGATCTGCCCCCCGTCGGCGCTTTTGGCCGGGATTTTTGGCCGCTCAAATCATGTGATCGCGCTTCGGGATCCGGCGGAACTGGTGCCCTATATGGCGGTTCAGGCGTTGCTGTCGCCGGTTGTTAAACTGATGGCCGGAGCGGTGGACTGGGCGGCCGAACGCACCGGCGATCGGGCCCAGGCCGAGCGGTTCCTGCGGGTGCTGATCGGCAACGGGCTGGTCGCTGCACCGCTGGAACAGGCGGGGGCGCTTGAGGCCCTGCTTGCCGATCTGAACACCAAAGGCGGGCTGAATGCACAATTGCGCACCCATTTTGCCGATCATGGGGTTTACGACCGGTTGCGCGACGGGTTGAACATTCTGGAAGCGCGGCTTCAAAAGGACAGTCAGGGCTGAGATTGCGCCCTCAGGGACGGCGGGTTCGCAGAATATCCCGCAAAACCGGCACCATCAGGAACAGCCCGGTCAGGCC
>JAURMY010000005.1 GCA_030830465.1 Alphaproteobacteria bacterium | reverse complement strand
TGCCTATTACAGCCATAACGCCGCTGGCGAACCGCTGACGCCTTACCATAAGAATGCCGTCTCGATGGTGGTGGATCAGGGGCACGAAACCATGGAAGGCGCTTCTGGCGATGACTGGATCGCCTGCGCGCAATCCATGCGGGCCTATTTGCGGTTCAGCCTGATCGGCGGGGTGATCGCCCAACAGATCCGCAACCTTGGCTATTCGGCCCGGGTGCATTCGGTGATGGATGACGAGGTGTTGCAGCCCCCCCTGTTGCTGTTGTCCGGTCTGGGCGAGGTCAGCCGCATCGGCGAGGTTATCCTCAATCCGTTTCTGGGGCCGCGGCTGAAATCCGGGGTTGTCACCACCGATCTGCCGATGGCCCATGACAAGCCGATTGATTTCGGCCTGCAAAAATTCTGCGAAGCTTGCAACAAATGCGCCCGCGAATGCCCTTCTGGCGCGATCACCGCCGGACCCAAGCTGATGTTCAACGGCTATGAAATCTGGAAATCCGACAGCCAGCGTTGCACCACCTATCGCGTTTCTCAGAAAAACGGCGCCATGTGCGGGCGCTGCATGAAAACCTGTCCCTGGAATCTGGAAGGCATTTTCGCCGAACGCCCGTTCCGCTGGGCCGCGATGAATGCGCCCTTCAGTGCAAAAGCGCTGGCGCGGCTGGATGACCTGCTGGGCAAGGGCGAGATCAACGCCGTGAAAAAATGGTGGTGGGATCTTGAGATGACCGATGACGGCCCCTACAAGCCGTCCGGCCATCCGGTCAACCGGCGCAGCCTGTCAAAATCCCTGAACCTGCGGTTTGAGGATCAGACGCTGGCGGTCTATCCGGCCACGCTGGCCCCGCCGCCCTACAGCTGGCCGTTCCCGATGGACCGCGAAGCCGCCATCGCGGCCTATCAGGCGATGATCCCCGCCGCCGAGCACAAGCGCCGCCGTGCCGCAGGCGCACCGCCGGAACATGTGTACAGCGCCGACAAGACCGCCTCGCCGGTGCTGCGGGTGCGGGTGGCCAAGGTGGAGCCCATGGCGGCGGGCGTCGTCAAATATGAATTCGCCATGCCCGATGACAGCCCCATGCCCGAAGTTGCGGCAGGCGCCCATATTGACGTGGTCGTGGCCCCCGAATTTTTCCGGCAATATTCCCTGTCAGGCGACCCCGCCGACCGTAGCAGATACCAGATTGCGGTACTGCGCGAGGATCATGGCAAGGGCGGCTCAAAACTGATGCACCGGATCTTTGAGGTCGGCCGGATGGTGTTTATCTCAAAGCCGCTGAACCATTTTCCGCTGGTTGAAAGCGCGTCAAAAACCTACCTGATGGGCGGCGGCATCGGCATCACCCCCCTGATTGCCATGGCGCATCGCCTGCACGCCCTGAACGCGGATTTCGTGATGCATTATTCGGCATCGCGCCGGGAACATGCCGGGTTTCTGGACGATCTGGCCAAGGTGCCGTGGCGGGACCGGGTCAATCTGCACTTTACCGATCAGGGCACCCGGTGCCGGCTTGACAAGGTCCTGAAATTCCAACCCGGCGCCCATGTTTATACCTGCGGCCCGGACATCTATATGCAATCGGTTCTTGCTGCCGCCGAGGCAAACGGCTTTCCCGATGACAACCGGCACTGCGAATATTTCACGGTTCCCGAACTGCCGGAATATGAAAACCACCCGTTCACAGTCAGGCTTGCCCGGTCGGGCCGCGTATTGCACGTGCCCGCCGACAAATCCGCAACCGATATCCTGCAAGAAAACGGCATTCATGTGGACACCAAATGTTCCGACGGGATCTGCGGTGTGTGCAAATGCGGCCTGATTTCCGGCGAGGTCGAACATCGCGATTTTGTTCTGTCCAACAAACAGCGCGAAACCCAGGTCATTCTGTGCCAGTCGCGCGCGGCCCGGCCGGATGGCGAGATCGAGGTGGACCTTTGAACCGGTAAACGCGCCTCAGGTCCAGTTCACCATGTCTCCGCCGGGCAGGGATTGCCGGGCGCGATAGGGGGTCTCGTAAGGCAGGCCGGCATGGTCGCAAAACCCGATGACAAGGGAATCATCCATCAGAACATAATCAAGGACCGCCCCCAGAAACTGGGGGTCTTTGGCGGCGGCGGCCAGGTCGTTAACACCTGCACCAGAATTGTTTAAAAACCCCGATGTTATTTCGTCATCCATGGCAATCCAGCCAAGCGCTTGAATCGCAACGGCTTCCGCCTGCTTTGCCGACATGATCCCCAATTCGGGCATGAAAGTCTCCTAACCTTCTGGAAAGGTTTTCTTAACAGTTTAGCGGCCTAATAGCACCAGTTTTCCCGCAAAGGCGGGACGCCTGTGTAAAGGTTTTGGAATGTCCGGTCGAATTCTGGTGGTAGATGATATCGCGACCAACAGGGTTATTCTGCGCTCAAAACTCGCGGCCGCCTATTATGAGGTCATACAGGCCGAAAATGGCCGCGAGGCGCTGGAAAAAGCCTTTGCCGAACTGCCGGATGTGATCCTGCTGGATATCCTGATGCCGGATCTGGACGGGTTTGCCGTGTGCAAGACCCTGAAATCCGATCCGCGCACCACCCATATCCCCGTCATCATTGTGACCGCGCTTCAGGGCACCGCCGACCGCTTGCGCGGACTTGCCGCCGGGGCGGACGATTTTCTGACCAAACCGATCAATGATCTGGCGCTGTTTTCCCGCGTGCGGAATTTGCTGCGCTCAAAATTCATGATGGACGAACTGCATCTGCGCGACCGCACCTCGCGCGAACTGGGGCTGAGCGAACGCCCCTTGAAACCGCCCCTTGGGGACACCCCGCCGGCACAGGTCGCCCTGCTGCCGACCGATGCGAAAATGGGCCAGAACTGGTTGAACATGCTGGCGGATCACCCGGGGTTTCACGCACAAATCTGCCCGGATGAGGGCACCGCGATCCGTCTGGCCGAAGACGCCGACGCCGCGCCCGATGTGTTCCTGATCCATGCGCGGCAGGGCAAATTCGGTGACGGTTTGCGTCTGGTTTCCTATCTGCGGTCCCGCCCCAAGGCCCGCAACACCGCCGTGGTCCTGGCGGTGCCGGACGGTGACCTTGATCTGGCGGCCAAAGGTCTTGACCTGGGGGCGCATGACTATGTGTTTGACAGCTTTGATCCCGCCGAACTGACCATCCGCCTGCGCGGACAGGTCAGGCGCAAACGCATGTCTGACCAGTTGCGCAGTTCGGTTGACAGCACGATGCGGCTGGCGGTGACCGATCCATTGACCGGGCTTTACAACCGCCGTTACGCGACCCAGCATCTGGCCCGCATTGCGGAGAGGGCGCGTAAGAACGGCAAAGGTTTCGCGCTGATGCTGCTGGATATCGACAACTTCAAGTCGGTCAATGATCGACACGGCCACAATGGCGGCGACAGTGTGCTGGCGGAATTCGCGCGCCGCATTCAGGAAAACCTGCGCGGCGTCGACCTGATTTCGCGCATCGGCGGAGAGGAGTTTCTCGTCGCCATGCCCGACACAACCGAAGACCAGGCCCGCAGCGCCTCGGAACGGCTGCGAAGGGAAATTGAACAGACGCCGTTTCAATTGCCCGCCGGCGGTGCCACGCTCAATATCACGGTCAGCATTGGCGTAACGCTTGGCAACCCGGACAGTGCCATCGTCGACACTCTGATCGAGGAGGCCGACAAAGCACTTTACACGTCAAAACATGACGGGCGGAATATGGTCACCGTCTATTCCCACGCCGCCTGATCGGGCGCGTGTCGCCATGGCCTGATGTCAATGGCGTTTGCGCAGCAATGCCTGTGCGAAATCGGCGCGTTGCTCCGGCGACATGTCCGCCAGCAAATCCAGCAGAATTTTCTGGCCACGGGTCACGCTGCCGGAAATCACCTGTTCCTGTGCCAGCATGACCGCAGCAACCGCGTCCGGATCATAGGGCGTCAAGGCAACCGCTGCGGCCAGGGCCTTCAAATGCCTGGTCATCTGGGCCTGCCCAATCGGAAAATCATGCCGTTGACCGGCGATGGTCTGAAACAAGACGGTGCGGTTGTTGTCATCAAGCGCCCGCAGATAGGGCCGCAATCCCAGGGCGGATGCGTCGCGCATCCCGCGCATATGCTCGCCCGGCCCGCCGCCCAGCACCGCCCCGATCATCATTCCGCCAACAATCAGGTTCAGGCCCAGTGACACGGCAAACACCACGCGGGTCAGGCGCCATTTCGTCCAGATTTGCCTGATCTTTTCCATCTTCAACCCTCGCTCAAGAAATCATCGACGCTGAATGTGGCGTCCGTGGCCGGCCCGCTTACGCTCAGACTTTCGGTCAGCGCCTGAGTAAACGGCGTCAATTGGTCCAGTCCGGTATAGCCCACGGTCACGCCCAGCGCCAAACAGGCGGCCAGCCCGGTGGCAAGCGGCCAGCCCGAAAACCACGCATTGACATCACGCCACGACCGTCCACCGCCTGCCGGTCGCGGGGCCAACCCGGCCGGCGCCGGCTGCATCGCAGCCGCGTCACGCGCAACCGCCTGCATCAGCCTGTCGGGCACCCCGGCCGGTTCGGCCCGCAATTCGGCGAACAGACCGTCAAGGTCCAGCTCCAATTTCGTGTCTTCTGTCATCGGGTTCTTTGTCATCACGCGATCCCCAATTCTTCCTTTCGCGGTGCAAGCCGCGCCGCCAATGTGCGTTTGCCCCGGGCAATCAGGCTTTCCACCGCCTCGATGCTCAGGTCCATGATCCCCGCGATATCCGGATTCGCAAGGCCCTCCAAATGCCGCAGCACAACCGCCTGCCGCTGCCGTTCGGGCAGCGCTTGCAGGGCCGATTCCAGCGCCTCGGCACGGCTGGCCCCCTGCAGTCTGGCATCCATGCCGGGTGTTTCATCCACCGGTTCGGCAATATCGTCCAAGGCCGCGGTCTTGCCTTTGCGCAACCGGTCCAGACATAAATTGCTGGTCACGCGGTAAAGCCAGGTGCTGACCTTCGCCTCGCCCTGACGCCAGTCCGGGGCCATTTTCCAAAGCTTCAGCATCGCTTCCTGTGTCACATCTTCCGCTTCGGTGGCGTTGCCCAGCAACCGCTTTGACAGGCGATAGACCATCGGCGTCAGCCGTGCGGTCAGGGCCGCAGCCGCCGCTTTGTCGCCGTTGCCGTATAACACAAGCAAGGCGTCGTCGCTGATATCCGTCATTGCGTCAAAGGGCATTGCCATAGCCTATCGCGTAAATCCTTTTGCGCCAAAAGGCAAAGGCCCGGCGGCGATCAGGCCGCCGGACACATCTGTCTTATTCGTTGTCGTTGTGGTGCTTTTTGCCCTTGTGCCAGCCATGCTCGCCGATCGCGGCCAGTTCTTCGGTCGAAAGCGCGCCATCCCCATCCTTGTCCAACCGCGAAAACATGCGGTCCATTCTGGGATTGCCGTCCTGCTCGGCCAGGCTGATCTTGCCGTCGCCGTCTTTGTCATCATGCGCGATCATCTTGTCGATGCGCTGTGCCATACGTTCCTGCATGCGCGTCATCGCAGCCGCCAGCAACTCGTCTTTTGACAAAAAGCCATCGCCGTCCGTGTCCGCGGTTTTGAACTGTTCGGCGCGGAAGGCATCAATTTCTTCCGCCGTAACCTTTCCGTCACCATTTGCATCCATGCTGAGGAAATGGGCGGCAGGGCCGTTTCCCATTGCGCGGTCGGCATCGCTGGCCGCAAAGGCCGGTACAAGCGCCGCAAACCCAAGGGCCGCCGCCAATGTGACTGCACCGATCTTGAAAATCCGTTTCTGTTCCATGTCATGCTCCGTTTCTGTCAGGCCGCCTGATTGCCACCTTCAATTCTTCAAACGCAGCCCGGCGAAACTTCCGTCGGAAAAAATTTCGGAATTTGCGACATCCCGACGCAAGCACCTTTGCAGGGATGCGTTTCGCGCCAATATCCCTTATCAATCCGCAAGGAACAGGAATTCGACATGACCCAGAACCAGACCACAGACCGCCCGCTCAAGCCCGCCATCCTGAACGGTGTCAGGCTGAAATGTCCGGCATGTGGCACCGGGCCGCTGATGAAATCCTATCTGAAAACCCGCGACAGCTGCGCGGTTTGCGGCGAAGAACTGCATCACCATCGCGCCGATGACGGCCCCGCCTATATGACAATTCTGGTTTCCGGGCATATTCTGGCGCCGCTTTTGCTGGTTATTTACGGTCACTTCCGTCCCGACCCGATGGTCATGGCCGTGGGTTTGACCATCGGCTTTGTGGCAATGGCGCTGTTTTTGCTGCCCCGTTTCAAAGGCATGTTCGTGGCGATCCAATGGGCCAAGCGGATGCACGGATTTGACCACGCGCATCCGAACGACAATCGCAACCTCTCTGGACAAGCCCTGCCCGATCCGACAGTTTAGCCTCAGGCAAACTATCGGGCTGACATGGACAAAACCCAAATCCGAAACGCGGCGACGGTGATCGTGCTGCGCGACAAGGCGACCGCCCCCAAGGTCTTGATGGGTCAGCGCGGCAAGAACGCCGCTTTCATGCCGTCAAAATTCGTTTTTCCCGGCGGCGCACTGGATCCTTCCGACAGGCAGGTCAAGCTGACGACCCCGATGGCGCAAACCTGCATGGATCGGCTGCGCAAAGACGCGGATCCCGCTTTGGCAGAACCGCTGGTTCTGGCCGCGTTGCGGGAAATGTGGGAAGAAACCGGTCTGTTGCTGGGCCACCCGGACCCCGCTGCGCCGGAAATGGCCAAAGACGCGCCCGAAGACTGGCGCACCTATTTTCAACATGGCGTCACGCCGGGCGGCGAAGGCATGCGTTTTGTGTTTCGCGCCATCACCCCGCCGGGCCGGCCGCGCCGTTTTGATGCGCGGTTCTTTCTG
>JAURMY010000153.1 GCA_030830465.1 Alphaproteobacteria bacterium | reverse complement strand
TCGCGCGGGGCGGTCCGGGCGCTGCGGCTGACCGAAGACACTGAACGGCTGATCGGGTCGATCCTGCTGGGCAACAATCTGGCCAATATCCTGTCGGCGGCCTTGGCCACCAGCCTGTTCACCCATGTGTTTGGTGACAGCGGCGTTGCCGTTGCCACGCTGGTGATGACGCTGCTGGTGCTGGTTTTCGCCGAGGTGATGCCAAAAACCTATGCCATCACCAACCCAGAGCTGGCGGCAACCCGGGTGTCCGGTGTGGTGGCGGTGCTGGTGCTGCTTCTGTCGCCGGTCGTGACCGCGATCCGCTGGTATGTGCGCCTGACATTGCGCGCCTTTGGGATGCGGATTGATCCCACCAGTTCGGTTCTGGCGGTGCATGAGGAAATCGCCGGGACGATTGCGCTTGGCCATTCCGAAGGGGCCGTCCTGAAAGACGACCGCGACCGTCTGCTGGGGGCCTTGCACCTGAAGGACCGCGAGGTGGAGGAAATCATGCTCCACCGCTCCGAGATCGAGATGATTGACGCCGACTGGCCGCCCGAACGCATTTTGGACACTTGCCTGCAGTCCAGCTATACCCGCCTGCCGGTCTATCGCGGCGAGCCTGAAAACATCATCGGCGTGGTCCATGCCAAAGACCTTTTGCGCGCGGTGCATAAACTGGAAGGCCAGCGCGGCATAGCCGATTTCAAGGTGCTGGACGTGGCGATGAAACCCTATTTCGTGCCGGAAACCGCAACACTGGACGACCAGATGCGGGAATTTCTGCGCCGCCGGGCGCATTTTGCGCTGGTGGTGGATGAATACGGGGCCTTGCAGGGGCTGATCACGCTTGAGGATATTCTGGAGGAAATCGTCGGCGAGATCACCGACGAGCATGACGACGAAACCGAGGCCCCGGTCAAACGCACCGAGGACGGGCACTATCTGGTCGACGGCGCCATGACGATCCGCGATCTGAACCGGGTGACGGATTGGAATCTGTCCGATGAATTCGCCAATACCGTCGCCGGTCTGGTGATCCACGAGGCGCGCTCGATCCCCAATGCCGGGCAGGTCTTCAGTTTCAACGGCTATCGCTATGAGGTGCTGGAGCGGAAAGACAACCGGATCACCCGGCTGAAAATCCGCCCCCTGTAAGGGCTGCTATCGTAACGGCTGGGCGGTCTCGACCAGTTTCACGAAATAGCTGGCCCCGATCGGCGACAGTTCGTCGTTGAAATCATATTCCGCGTGGTGCAGGACCGGCCCGTCACCCTGCCCGATCATCAGATAGGCACCGGGGCGTTCTTCCAGCATATAGGCGAAATCCTCGGCCCCCATCACCGGCGGGAAGGCGTCGTTTACCTTGTCATTCCCCACAACGCCGCGCGCGACATCTGCGGCAAAACCGGCCTGATCCTTGTGATTGACGGTCGGAGGATAGCCATATTCATAGTCAAGCGCGGCCTTGGCGCCAAAGGCGGCACCGACGCCGTCACACAGTTCCTGCAGCCGCTTCACCACGGTTGCCTGCACCTCTTTCTTCAGGGTGCGCACGGTGCCTTCGACAAAAGCTTCGGACGGGATGATGTTGTTGACGGTGCCGGTGTGAATCTGGGTGACCGAAATCACCAGATTGTCCATGGCCGACACATTGCGCGAGGTGATCGTCTGGATCATCTGCGCCAGATTGACCGCAACCATCACCGGATCAATGGTTTCCTCAGGCGATGCGCCATGGCCGCCGCGCCCCTTGATATTCACCCGAAACGTGTCCGCCGCCGCCAAAACCGGCCCGGAATTGGCCAGGAAACTGCCCAAAGGCACGTTCGGGGCGTTGTGGACACCGTAAACCTGGCTGATCTTGAACCGCTCCATGAGGCCTTCCTGGCACATGACCTGAGCGCCGCCGCCGCCCTCTTCGGCGGGCTGGAAGATCAGCGCGACGCGGCCCTTGAAATTGCGGGTTTCGGCCAGATAGCGCGCCGCCCCCAACAGCATCGTGGTGTGGCCGTCATGGCCGCAGGCATGCATCTTGCCGTCTATCGTTGACTTGTATTCGGCATCGCTGATTTCATGGATCGGCAGGGCATCCATATCCGCGCGCAAACCGATGGTCGGCCCCGCGCCCTGCCCGTTGATGATCGCGACAATCCCGGTTTGGGCAATGCCGTCATGGATTTCATCAACACCGAATTCCTGCAACCGCGCTTTCACAAAGGCCGCCGTGTTGTGGCAGTCAAACTGCAACTCGGGATGGGCGTGCAAGTGCCGCCGCCAGGCTTTCAGGTCTTCGTGATATTCGGCAATCCGGTTGATGATCGGCATTTTGGTCCCCGCGTCCCGTCAGAAATTTTGAAATCTTCGGCTGTGATGCAATCACGCTAGCACGCGCCACGAACGCTTTTCCAGTAGAGTTTTGCCCGCATTTTGGGCCGTTTGTGGGCTGGACAGCGGCAATCCCAAGCGGCAACATCCCCAAAAATACAGGAGCGCATATGGCACGCAAGATCATTATCGACACCGATCCCGGACAGGACGATGCGGTGGCTATTCTGCTGGCGCTAGCGTCAGAGGAGCTTGAGGTTTTGGGCCTGACCGCGGTGGCCGGAAACGTGCCGCTGCCCCTGACCGAGGTGAACACCCGCAAGATCTGCGAACTGGCCGGGCGGCCCGATGTCAAAGTCTTTGCCGGATGCGACGCCCCGCTTTCGCGGCCATTGGTGACGGCGGAACATGTGCATGGCCGCACCGGGCTTGACGGCCCCGACCTGCCCGACCCGACGATGGCACTTCAAGGCGAACATGCGGTGGATTTCATCATCCGGTCCCTGCGCGACCATCCCGCCGGCAGCGTCACCCTTTGCCCGCTTGGCCCCCTGACCAATATCGCCGCCGCCTTGCAGCGTGCGCCGGATATCGCGCCGCGCATTCAGGAAATCGTACTGATGGGCGGGGCCTATTTCGCCGTTGGCAACATCACCCCCGCGGCCGAATTTAACATTTATGTTGACCCGGAAGCCGCTGACATTGTTCTTAAATCCGGTGTTCCGATTGTGATGATGCCGCTGGATGTCACCCACAAGGCACTGACCACGCGGCCCCGGATTGATGCCTTTCGCGCGATGAACACCGAAGTCGGCACGGCGGTTGCCGAACTGACCGACTTTTTTGAGCGCTTCGATATGGCGAAATACGGCTCGGAAGGTGCGCCGCTGCATGATCCCTGCGTGATTGCCTATCTGTTGGACCCGAAACTGTTCACCGGCCGGTACATCAATGTTGAGGTGGAAACCGGATCAAGCCTGACGCTGGGCATGACCGTGGCCGACTG
>JAURMY010000152.1 GCA_030830465.1 Alphaproteobacteria bacterium | reverse complement strand
GCACCACGTCAATATGACCGTTCAGGATCAGCGACCGGCCTTTGCGGGTTTTACTGCGGTGGGTGCCCACCACGTTTACCGCGTCGTCATAGTCACCGATCACCGGCGAAAACCCCGGCAGATGGGCGATGTCACCGACCTTGATCTGCCAGCGGTCGGTTTCATAACCCCGCGCGGCCAGTTCCCCCTGCATGAAATCCTGCGCCGACTGTTCATGGCCCCGGGTCGAGGGATGCGATGTCAATTCCGCCAGAAACTGGACCTCGTCCTCAAACAGGCGGTCCACGGCCAGTTGAATATCGGTGGCGGTGCGGTCATCCAACATGGGTTTGCCTCAGCCTTTCAAACGCGTCTTTATCCAGCACAAATGGCCGGTCGGTTGCAACCTCATGAAAGCCAAGCCGGTGATAAAACCGCACTGCGTCACGATTGTCGATATGCACGGCCAACGCCACATAGGCCGCCCGCCATTGCTCAAAGGCGTCTTGCGCGACCGCCGCCAGCAAACGCTCGCCAAGTTTCGCGCTGCGGTATTGCGGGTCCACCCACAAATCCTGAACATAGGCGCCGGGCTGGCCCCGATAGGTCGAAAAATGCGGGAAAAACAAGGCCAGCGCCACGGGTTTGCCCGCATCGGTGGCCAGAACCGACCGAAACAACGGATGAGCGCCAAAACCGAAGGCCAAGACCTGTTCGGGCCCCATCACGAACACATCGCCCACGCCCAGATGATCGGCCAGACCTTTCAACATCCGGCTGACCGCCGGGGCGTCCGAAGGTTCTGCAAGCCTGATCTTCAAGTCTGTCACCGATTTGCCGTCCCAAAAAACCAACCTCAGGCACGTTCATGCCTAAAATTTGTCCCTCTGCCAAGCGGACCCGGCACAATCCTTGAAATTCCGCAACAGACGTTACGGAAACCCGGACAAAGGGCAACTGAGGCTTGATGTTTCCGGCTAAGTGAATATTTGTGCACCAGCAGCGCTTTGGGCCGGGTCCAGGGTGGCTTTAACTGTACCCAAAAGGTTCCGTGATGTTCAAGAATTTCCGCGCTCACCGCTTTATTGCTTTTTTGGTGTTGCTGGCCGCCGGCCTCTGGGTTGGCTCTGGTGAGTTTTCCTTTGTGGGAAGCGCCGAAAACCCCGCCAACGCCCAAAACGCTGAAACCGAAAAACCGGCGGCAAAGGCGGCAACCACATTGCGCACGGTGGCGGTCATCACCCCGGACTTTCAGGATCATGCCCGTGAAATTCGCGTCTCGGGCGTGACCGCGCCTGACAAGCAAACCGTTTTGGCAGCCCGGTCCGGCGGCGTGATTGCCACGCTCAATATCGAAAAAGGTCAGATCATTCAGGCGGATACGGTTGTGATGACCCTGGAAGGCCCGGAACTGACGGCAGCGGTGACAAACGCGGAAACCCTGCTGGCGCAGACGTTGCGCAATGCGAACGTCACAGAAAAGCTTTACGCCAACGGCAACACATCGGAATCCCAGTTGATCGCCAACCGCTCTGCCGTGGCCAGCGCACGCGCCGGTCTCAGCCAGGCGATTGCGGCCGCGGACCGGTTGAAATTGCAGGTGCCCTTCACGGGTTTCGTGGACAACGTCATGGTTGAACGCGGCGCCTGGTTGACTGCGGGCACACCGGTTGCCTCAATCCTGTCGCTTGATCCGATCGTTGTGACCGCAGATATCAACGAGATCGACATCGGATATCTCAAGGTCGGGGACAAGGCGCTGGTGCGGCTGGTCAACGGCAAGAAACTGGAAGGCACCGTGCGCTTTGTGGCGCTGGACGCGTCTGACAGAACCCGCACCTTCCGGGTGGAAGTTGCCCTGCCGAACCCGGACCGCGCCATTCCCTCGGGCATGACCGCCGAAGTCAGCCTTTATGCGGCACCGGTGCGTTCTGTGATGGTACCGCGTTCGATCATCACCCTGTCGGATGCCGGTGATCTGGGACTGCGGGTCGTGAATGCCCAAAACATCGCGTCTTTTGCCTCGGTGGAGCTGATTGACGACACGCCGACCGGTCTGGTTCTGGCCGGTGTGCCGGAAGGCGCGCGCATTATCGTATCCGGGCAAGACCTTGTGAAAGACGGCGATGAAGTCCTGGTTCAGGAAGCCACAAAAGGCCTGATCGGCGAGATTTCAAAATGAACATCGTAGAAACCGCGATCCGCAACGCGCGGCTGACCATATCGATTCTGGTCTTCCTGATGGTGGCCGGGACAATGGCCTATATTTCGATCCCGAAAGAGGCCGAGCCGGACGTCAAGATCCCGATTATCTATGTCAGCCTCAGCTATCAGGGGATTTCACCCGAAGACAGCGAGCGCCTGCTGCTGCGGCCAATGGAAACCCGGCTGAAGACCATCACCGGCATTAAACAGATGACGGCGACCGCCTATCAGGGCGGCGGTAACGTTTTGATCGAGTTTCTGGCCGGTGCCAATCTGGACAAGGCCCTGACCGATGTGCGCAACGGGGTGTCCGACGCCAAACGCGACCTGCCGCAGGGCGCGGATGAGCCGACGGTGAACGAGGTCAATATTTCCGAGTTCCCGGTTCTGGTGGTCACCCTGTCCGGCGAATTGCCGGAACGCGTGCTGACCCGCGCGGCGCGCGAACTGCGCGACCGGATCGAGGAAATCCCCGGTGTACTGGACGCCGCCCTGCAAGGCGTGCGCGATGATCTGGTCGAAGTGGTCATCAACCCGGAAAAACTGTCGTCCTACGGGCTGCGCCTTGACACATTGATCGGCGGCATCGGCGCCAACAACCAACTGGTCGCCGCCGGTGCCCTGGAAGGGCAGACCGGGCGCTATGCGATCAAGGTGCCGTCGCTGATTGAAACGATCGAGGATGTCGCCAATCTGCCCATCGTCTCAGACGGTCAGGCGGTGGTGCGAGCGCGCGATCTGGCGACGATCCGTTCAGCCCACAAAGATCCGGTGACGATCACCCGTCTGAACGGCAAACCCGCCGTCGCGATCGAAGTGTCGAAACGCTCGGGTGCCAACCTGATCGAGACGGTCGACAAGGTGAAAGTTGTCACCGAGGAATTTGCCAAACTGTTGCCCGCCGGTACCGAAGTCAGCTTCAGCCAGGACAAGTCCACCACGATCCGCCAGTTGCTGGCGGATTTGCAGAACTCTGTTCTGACGGCGGTGATTCTGGTCTTTATCGTCATCCTTTACGCCCTGTCGGGCCGCGCCTCGATCCTGATCGGGATGGCGATTCCGGCGTCATTCCTGATGGGAATCCTGGGCCTGTCACTGGCCGGTATGACCGTGAACATCGTGGTTCTGTTCAGCCTTATTCTGGCTGTGGGGATGTTGGTGGACGACGCGATCATCGTCACCGAATTTGCCGAGCGCCGGATGTCCGAAGGCATGGAAAAACGCCAGGCCTTTGCAATGGCCTCGCACCGTATGGCCGGCCCTGTGATTGCGGCCACGATGACGCGGGTCGCGGCGTTCTCGCCATTGCTGTTTTGGCCCGGCACTGTCGGCGAGTTCATGAAATACATGCCGATCACATTGATCGCCACTTTGTCGGCATCGATGCTCTACGCGCTGGTCTTTGCCCCGACCCTGGGCGCGATCATCGCCCGGCCGGTCAAGGAAGAGAGCGGGCGGCACGACAGCCTTTATATGAAAGTCGTGGCCCGTGCGATCCGCCACCCCTGGACGGTTCTGATTATCACCATCGGCCTTCTGATTGCGGTGCCGGTCTCTTACGGCAAATACGGCAGCGGGGTTGAGTTTTTCCCAAACGTGGAACCGGATTACGGCCTGCTATACGTCCATGCCCGTGGCAACCTGTCGATCGAGGAAAAAGACAATCTGGTAAAACAGGCCGAAGCCCGGATTCTGGGCTGGCCGGGGATCAAGACGGTCTATACCCGCACCGGCAAATCCAGCGGTTTTGGCGCTAATGCCGATCCCGATGTGGTGGGCACCATTCAGTATGAATTCGTCGATTGGCGCGAACGCAAGAATGCCAATGCCATTCTGGATCAATTGCGCGAAGCGATGAAGGGCATTCCCGGTGCCGATATTGAAGTGTCGGTGCCACAGGCCGGCCCGCCCACCGGCAAGGCCATCCAGATCCGCCTTTCGGCCGCCGTGCCCGACGGTTTGAACGAAGCGGCCAAGAAGGTGGCCGCCGAAATCGCCAAGATCCCCGATGTGATTGATGTCAGCGACGGCCTGCCGCCGCCGGGCATCGACTGGGAACTTCAGGTCGATCTGAACGCTTCGGCCCGCTATGGTGTCTCGTCGGGGGCCATCGGTGCCGTGGTGCAACTGGTGACCGGCGGCCTGAAACTGTCGGATTACCGGCCCACGGGTTCGGACACGGCGGTTGATATCCGCCTGCGCCTGCCGCCCGATCAGCGCACGATTTCAGCACTGGACCAGTTGCGGATCGAAACCCCGAACGGGGCTGTACCCATCAGCAATCTGGTGACCCGCAAACCGGCGGCAACCGTCGGAACGCTGACCCGTATCAACAGCGCGCGCACGGTGACGGTACAGGCCGGTATCCGCGAAGGCGTTCAGGCCGCCCCCATCCGGGATGCCATTGTGAAAGGGCTGCAAGCCTCGGGTCTTGAGGATGCGGGCATCCGCTTCACCATGGCGGGCGAGGATGAGGAACAAAAGGCCGCCGGCGAATTCCTGAGCAAGGCATTCGGCGCGGCCATGTTCCTGATCTTTGTCGTGCTTCTGGCGCAGTTCAACAAATTCACCTCGGTCGGGCTGGTCCTGTCGGCGGTGATCATGTCCACCATCGGGGTGTTTCTGGGCCTTCTGATTATGAACCAGCCCTTTGGCGTGGTCATGACCGGGATCGGGATCATCGCATTGGCGGGGGTTGTGGTGAACAACAACATTGTGCTGATCGACACCTATGACAAACTGCGTGATGACGGCATGGAAAAGATCGAGGCGATCCTGGAAACCTGCCGCGAGCGGGCCCGCCCCGTGGTTCTGACGGCGGTTACGGCCATTCTGGGAGTTCTGCCGATCGCCTTCGGGCTGAACCTGGAATTGCTGAGCCATGAAACCACATTTGGCGCGCCGTCAACCCAGTGGTGGATCGCGCTTTCAAGCGCAATTGTGTTCGGTCTGGCCTTTGCCACGGTCCTGACGCTGATTGTCACACCCTCGCTGTTGATGATCGTGTCGCGCGGCGACGCAAAGGCCAAAAAGCCCAAGCGCCGCTGGTTCGGTCTGCGCAAAGCCAAGGCCTCGGCCTGAGCTGGGTCATCAAAGGTCCGGCCATCGCGCCGGACCT
>JAURMY010000004.1 GCA_030830465.1 Alphaproteobacteria bacterium | reverse complement strand
TGCCGCGCCACCATGCCGCCGCCGTCGCCGGTGCAGGTATGGGCCGAGGTTGCACTGAAATAGGCGCGGCCATAACCGCCGGTCGCCAGCACCACCATCTTGGCGTTGAAGCGGTGGATGGTGCCGTCATCCAGTTTCCAGGCGACAACGCCCTGACAGGACCCGTCTTCGGCCATGATCAGGTCCAGCGCGAAATATTCGATGTAAAATTCCGCCTTCTGCTTCAGGCTCTGGCCGTAAAGCGTGTGCAAAATGGCGTGGCCGGTGCGGTCGGCGGCGGCACAGGTGCGCTGAACCGGCGGGCCTTCGCCAAATTCGGTGGTATGGCCGCCGAAAGGACGCTGGTAAATCTTGCCCTCTTCGGTGCGCGAAAACGGCACGCCGTAATGTTCCAGTTCATAGACCGCCTTGGGGGCCTCATGCGCCAGATATTCCATCGCGTCGGTATCGCCCAGCCAGTCCGACCCTTTCACGGTGTCATACATATGCCAGTGCCAATTGTCCGGCCCCATATTGCCCAGACTGGCGGCAATTCCGCCTTGCGCGGCCACCGTATGCGACCGGGTCGGGAACACTTTGGTGATACAGGCGGTTTTCAACCCCTGCTCGGCCATGCCCAAAGTCGCCCGAAGGCCCGAACCACCCGCGCCGACGACGACGACGTCATAGGTGTGATCTATGTAGGTATATGCAGACATCGTGCTACTCCGGGTCAGTCTCAGGCGGTCAGGGCGATTTTCGCCACGGCAAAGGCACCGGCCACGGCAAAGCCGCGCCAGATCAGGGCGTTGGTGATCAGCATCAACAGGCGGATGCGCTCGCCATGCACATAGTCCTCAATCACCACCTGCAGCCCCAGACGCAAATGCCGGAACGCAACGATGAAAAACCCGATTGCCATCAGGGCGTGGAACGGGTGCTGATAGGTCGCCAGAACCGCCGCGTGCCCGGCCCCCAGCGCCTTCATGAAGGGCACCAGAAACAAAACCCCCAGCGGGATCAGCGCAATCGCCGTCAACCGCTGGGACACAAAATGGCCGGTGCCGTCCTTGGCCGATCCCAGACCCGCAACCGCTTTGTAATCCGTTTTATATGCCATGATCCGCCCCCTAAACCGTCATCCAGACCGACAAGGCGGTCAGCAGGACCGAACCGCCCACCACATACCAGCCGGTGCGCGCGCTTTCCCCAAGGCCCAGCCCCTTGCCCATATCCCAGCGCAGGTGCCGCACCCCGTTCAGGAAATGATACCAAAACGCCCAAAGCGAAATCAGCAGCACCAATTTGCCCAGCCAAGAGGTCAGCAAACCATCGACAAAGGCGAAATATTCCGGGCTGGCTGCCGCGGCAAAAAACCACCAGACCAGCAAGATACCGGTCACCGCCAGCCCCATCCCGGCAAACCGGTGCAGGATCGACATCGTGGCGGTCATGGGCATACGGTAAATCGTCAGATGCGGAGAAAGCGGTCGGTTGGGTTGTCCGTTAACAGCCATATTGGCCCCCTGTCCTGAGTCGTGATACGGGTCGCTGCCGGTCTCTTATGGGTCGATTGTATACCATGGTAAACCGAAAAAACGCCGCAACACCGAGTTTTCACCGATAATTGCGTTCAATCGACGAATAGTCCAGCCAGTTCCGCGCAAATCACGATCTGTCCGTCATCCGCGCTGTAAAAAGCGTTGGGTTCGCCGCAATTGCCAAACACCAAATCCAAGGACTGGCCCGGATCCAGCACCTGATTGAGGATGCCGATTTCAGTGCGCACCGCGTCCAGCAAAACCTCTTGCGCGCGGTCTTTCGGCGCATCGGCAATGGTCAGGAACAGCCAGTCGCCCTTGCCCTTGGCCGCGATTTCCTCCAGCACCGGCCCCCAGCTTTCCTCGGCCAACTGGTATTCTCCGGGACAAGAGGCCTGCCGTTCCGCCGGTAATCCCTCCTGCGTGGCCAGCTTCAGCCGGGTTTTGGGATCGGCCCCGTAAAACAGGCACAGGATCGTGTAAAACCGTTGCTGGTCCAGCCCGTGCGAATCCCAAAAGGCCGGCTCGTCCCCCTCTTGCTTCGCTTGCCGCGCCAGATAGGCGAAATTGTCTGCCGTAGACAACATGATCGCCTCGCTGTCCTCAGGCGTGTTGATCTTTTCTGACAGCACCACCCCCATGACATCGGCGGCGTCCTCCTCCTGCCCGAAAATCGGCAGTCGCAGGATCTCAATCAGCGCATGGCCCAGTTCGTGATAGATGAAAAACACCGCATTGGCGCGAATGTAATCCTCTTCGGCGGCGGTGATATTTCTGGCTGCGGCCAGACCGGGAGACAGACAAACCGCCAAGACCCAAGCCAGCAGTTGCCTTGTCATCGGGTGTTCCTTCCTTACTTCGGCATCAGGGCCCAGTAATCCAGATCAAGCAGGATATCGCCATGATACTTGCCCTGCGCATCCCGTAAAGACATTTCAGACGACCCGCCCTTGGTTGCCACCAGCCGCAGCCGGATCGCCCCCACGCCGGGCGCTGCGGTTTCCGCCTTGTCCAGAACCTCGGACCAGGCCCGCACAGTGTCGCCGGCCACGCAGGGATTGACATGCGCCCCGGCATTGATCCCCGCGATCATCTGGGCATTGGCCAGCCCGTTGAACGACAGGCTGCGCGCCATGGAAATCACATGCCCGCCATAGATCAGCCGCTGCCATTCGGTGCGCGCCATCAGGTCAAAATGCACTTTGCTGGTGTTCTGCCACAGGCGGGTGGCGATCATATGTTCGGCATCCTCTATGGTCACGCCATCCACATGGTCGATCTTCTCGCCAATGACATAATCGCCCCAGCGGTGCGGCTCACCCGCCAGGGCAAAATCGTAATCGGTAAAATCCAGACCCGCCGGAACCACCAGTTGATCGGCGCTCAGCGCCTTGGCCAGATCGGGGATCACGGTTTCAGGCGCGGGTGCGTCCAGATTGGCCTTTTTCACCATCACCCAGCGCTTATAGTCGATGACCACTTCATCGCGCTGGTTCAGGCCCGATGTGTGCACATAAACCACGCCCGATTTGCCGTTTGAGTTCTCTTTCACCCCGATCACATCGGACACCGCGCGGATCGTGTCCCCCACCTCAACCGGTAACAGGAACCGCCCCTCGGCATAGCCCAGATTGGCCACGGCATTCAGCGACACATCCGGCACGGTCTTGCCGAACACCACATGAAACCCGGCCAGATCATCCAAAGGCGACTGCGCCAACCCACAGGCCCGCGCGAATTCATCCGAGGAATAGATCGCATGACGCGCCGGATAAAGCGCATGGTAGAGCGCACGCTCGCCGCCGGAAATGGTGCGCGGGATCGCATGAACCAGACGCTGGCCAACCGCGTAATCTTCGAAAAAACGCCCCGGATTGGTCTTTGCCGCCATCGCCTGCGCCCCTATAGCTGCCCCAGTTTCACCTCGGGGCTATAGTCGCCGTCCACGTCTTTGACAACCGCCTGCCCGCAGCGCATCACGCCCCGCGCCGCATCAAATCCATAGACCGGCGCGCCATATAGCGACCAGCCTTTTGACAGCGCCTCGGTCACCTTGTGGCAAAAGGCGGATGTGTCGTCTTCGGTCAGCAAACGATAGGCTTTCATGGGTAGGTTCCAAGAAAAGGGTTGTGGTTGAACAGCCAGTGAATTCCGGCAATCACGACATAGATAAATCCGGTGGTCAGGCCAAGCTTCCAGTCCTGCAATGCATTTCCGGGCATCGGCCGCTGCCATGGTCCTTCATGGCTGTTGATCAGACGGACCTGCACCACGGCCCAAAGACCCAACCCGCCAAACAGCACGACCGAGGCCAGATCGCCGTTCACCAACAGATGCGCAACCGCCCAGACCACAACACCCCACAGCATCGGATGCCGCCACCGCGCCGACAATCTGCCGCCGGCCGGCCCGACACCGGTCAGGAACAGGGCAAACAACATCAGGATATTGTTGACATATCCCATACCGGGCAGGGGCGAATAAACCGGCGTGAAATCCGCTGCGCGAAACCCAAGAAACATCAGAACAACCGAGGCCAGCAGAAAAACCGAAATCAGCCCGCGGGTGATCCTTTCGCCCAATGCGGCGCTTAGGTCCCGGCGCAGGTTCGGGGCCATCCGTTTCATCATATGCGCGGCCCACCACAGGGCCAAACCAATCAGCAAAGTCGTCATTATGTCGCCACTGCGTAATGAACCGTCCCGATCATCACGGCAATTGACCCGGCCCACAAGGGGGAATTTCCGGCAAGATCGGGGCCTTTGCCCACCTAAAGCGAATTGCGTTTTACCTGGCGCAAACTGCTTCATCTAACGCGTTGAAATCTTTGATTTCAGGCTGCGTTTGGTGAGTCAAATTTAACGCATTTCGCTTTAGATCAACACAAAGGGCCCGATCAGCAGAAACAGGCAACTGACCGCCCCGATCACCGGCACAGCCATCGGCACCGTAAAGATCCCGTCCGGCGCGACATCCCCGCGCCACTTGATCCGCACCAACGCGGCATTGACCAGTGCGAACACCGCCAGAATGATCTGCGACGTGGTTTCCACCAAAAAATCCAGCGGCACGGCCAGCG
>JAURMY010000151.1 GCA_030830465.1 Alphaproteobacteria bacterium | reverse complement strand
GGGTGAAATTATGGCCGTTCCAAAGCCTTTGCAGGAAAGTGGATATGTTTTGACGGCAGATCTGACGCCGTCCCGCAGTGCATAATCAAGCCCGCCCCGGATGTGCCGGGACGGGCTTGATCGGATATCCCAAGTTACAACAAGCCGCGTGAGGCCGCTTCGTCTTTGGCGATGTAATATTCGTCGTGATAGGTGTCGTAGGGATGACCCGACCCCGCAGGCATGTCTTTATACTGTTCCATATTGGCCATATGGGCCAGCAACTGATCGTCGTTAAAACCGGACATCCATTCCTGATAGGACGCAACGATGCCGGGATTGCTGGCCTCCCACTGGCCGGGAACATAGCCGCTGCCAAAGGAGGTGGAGATTGAATAATCTGACATGGTTGACGATGTGTCAGACGACAGGTTCGACATGCCGCCGCTGACAACGGCGGATGTGGCCACGCCAAGGCCGGTGATGGCCGCTGACAGGACAACCCAGTCAACCGTTATGGCGCCGTCTTCCGCGCGCCAGAAGTTCTTCAGGTTGGTGATCTTCGACATTTTACCCTCTTACTCATACAGAAATGAACGGTTTTTTCCGCTCTTGCCTTGAGGGTGCCAGTGAAATGGGATGGGAATGGGGCGAAATCGCGGTAAAGTTGCGCAATTCGATTATATTCTCTAAAAAAGCACCGGCCCCCAAGATGTGAACAGGACAGAGGGCCGGTGCCAGTATCCCCGAACGCAAGAGGGAGCGTTCGGGAATTTCGATTTTATTCGCCACCGCCAAGCTGGTGGACATAGGTCGCGACCTGCCGGATCTGGCTTTCGCTGAGGCGACCGGCCCAGGCGGGCATCACCCCGGCGCGGGCATAGGTGACGGTGGTGGTCAGGCTGGCGACATCGCCGCCATAGAGCCAGATCGCGTCCGTCAGGTTCGGCGCACCCAGATCGCGGTTGCCCTTGCCGTCGTCGCCATGGCAGGCGGCGCAATTGTCGGCAAAAACCGTGGCCCCTTCAGTGGCGGCCGCGGCATCGGCCTCTTGCCCGGAAATCTGGCGGACATATTGCACCACATTGCCGATTTCCGCCGGGGACAGAATTTCCCCGAATTTCGGCATTTCCGACAGGCGGGTATCGGGGTCCAGCTCTGAGCGGATGCCGTGGCTGATCGTGGTGTGGATGTCGGTGATGGACCCGCCCCACAACCAGTCATCGTCCACCAGCGCGGGATAACCGGTGAACCCGCCGGCGCCGCCGCCGTGGCACTGGGCGCACCATGTCTTGAACACGGCCGCCCCGCCATTGGTGGCATAGTTCATCAAATCGCTGTCGCCTTGGATCGCGGTCAACTCGACCGAGGCCAGTTTGGCGTCAACCGCGGCATTGGCGTCCTTGTACCGCTGAATGTCCGCGGCCACATCAGCGCGCGAGGAATACCCAACCACGCCCGGGGTGGCCTTTGTCAGCATCGGCCAGGCGGGGTAGGCCACCCAATAGACAACCGCCCAAAGGATGGTTGCGTAAAAAGTCCACAGCCACCAGCGGGGCAGGGGATTGTCAAACTCCTCAATCCCGTCCCATTCGTGCCCTGTGGTCGGGCGGTCATGTTTGTTGCTGTCTTGTTTGCTCATGTCCGTGCCTCCTTCTGGGGCGTCTTTTGGGCCGTGTCGGCTTCCAGGTCGTCACCGTGGCGCAGCGGGATATTTGCCGCATCCTTGTGGACCGATGTGCTGCCGGGCCGGAAGGTAAAGAGGATGATCGAGCCGAAGAACAGGACCATGGCAAGCAGGCCCCAGCTGTCGGCAAAGTGGCGGAGGGTCGAATAGGTGTCCATCTTGCCCCCCTTACCGGCTTGGGTCGGGTTCGAAGGTCGAGAAATCGACCATCGTGCCCAACACTTGCAGATAGGCCACCAGCGCATCCATCTCGCTGACACCCGGCTTGCCGTCAAAATTGCGGATATTGACGCCGGGATAGCGGGCCTCCAGGCCGGCTGTGTCGGCTTCGGGGTCTGCCTGTGCGGCAAAGTCCGCCTGCGCCTCGGCGACCATTTCATCGCTGTAGGGCACGCCCACCATCTTGTTGGCGGCAATCACCTCGTCGATATACTGGCCGTCCAGTTTGGCGTTCAGCATGAAACCATAGGTCGGCATCACGCTTTCCGGCACAACGGCGCGGGGATCGGTCAGGTGGTCCACATGCCAGCTGTCGGAATAACGGCCACCCACGCGGGCCAGATCGGGGCCGGTGCGTTTAGAGCCCCACTGGAACGGATGGTCATACATCGATTCCGCCGCCAGCGAGTAGTGGCCATAGCGTTCGACCTCATCGCGCAGCGGGCGGATCATCTGGCTGTGGCAGACATAGCAACCTTCGCGGATATAGATGTTGCGCCCGGCCATTTCCAGCGGGGTGTAGGGGCGTACGCCTTTCACCTTTTCGATGGTGTTTTCCAGATAGAACAGGGGGGCGATTTCCACGATCCCGCCGATGGTGACAACCAGAAGGCTGAGCACCAGAAGGACCATGGCATTCGTCTCAATGAACTTGTGTTTGTTGAGTATCGACATTGTTTCTGCCCTCCTTACTCAGCCGGAACCGCGGTCGCAGCACCCGATTTCTCGGGTGCGCTGGTGACGGTTTTCCAAAGGTTGACACACATGATGATGGCACCTGACAGGTACAGAACCCCGCCCAGACCGCGCACCACATACATCGGGAATTTCGCGGCAACGGTGTCAGCGAACGAGTTCACCAGGAAGCCCTGCGCGTCGACCTCACGCCACATCAGGCCCTCCATGATCCCGGTGACCCACATCGAAGACGCGTAAAGAACGATCCCGATCGTGGCCAGCCAGAAGTGCCAGGATACCATGGACAGGCTGTAAAGCCGTTCCTTGTTCCACAGGCGCGGGGTCAGGAAGTAGAGCATGCCGAAGGTGATCATGCCGTTCCAGCCCAAAGCGCCCGAATGCACGTGGCCAATGGTCCAGTCGGTATAGTGCGACAGGCTGTTGACCGCGCGGATCGACATCATCGGACCTTCAAAGGTGGACATGCCGTAAAAGCCGACCGAAATCACCATCATCCTGAGGATCGGATCGGTGCGCAGCTTGTCCCAGGCCCCTGAAAGGGTCATCAGGCCGTTGATCATGCCGCCCCAAGAGGGCATCCACAACATGATCGAAAAGGTCATGCCCAGATACTGCGCCCAGTCGGGCAAAGCGGTGTAATGCAGGTGGTGCGGACCAGCCCAGATATAAAGGAAGATCAGCGCCCAGAAGTGGATGATCGACAATTTATAGCTGTAAACCGGGCGTTCGGCCTGCTTGGGCACGAAATAGTACATCATGCCAAGAAAGCCCGCCGTCAGGAAGAAGCCCACCGCGTTGTGGCCATACCACCACTGGGTCAGGGCATCCTGCACACCGGCAAAAAGCTGCACCGATTTGGATCCGAAGATCGAGACCGGCAGGCTGATATTGTTGACCAGATGCAGCATGGCAATGGTCACGATGAACGACAGGAAGAACCAGTTGGCCACATAGATATGCGGCTCTTTGCGTTTGATCAGGGTGCCGAGATAGATCAGCAGATAGGCGACCCAGACCACGGTCAGCCACAGATCGACATACCATTCCGGTTCCGCATATTCCTTGCCCTGGGTGACGCCCATCAAATAGCCGGTTGCGGCCAGAACGATGAACAACTGATAGCCCCAGAACACGAACCAGGCCAGATTGCCGCCCCAAAGCCGCGCCGCCGTGGTGCGCTGGACCACATAAAACGACGAGGCGATCAGGGCATTGCCGCCAAAGGCAAAGATCACCGCCGATGTGTGCAGGGGCCGCAGGCGGCCGAAACCGCCATAACCTTGCAGGAACTCAAAGTTCAGATGCGGAAAGGCCAGCTGAAACGCGATAAAGGTGCCGACCAGAAAACCGGCCAGCCCCCAGAAGGCGGTTGCGATCACGCCGGCGCGGATCACCCCGTCCATATAACCG
>JAURMY010000150.1 GCA_030830465.1 Alphaproteobacteria bacterium | reverse complement strand
TTTGTGACCGGCGGAACCCTTGTTTTGACAGCGCGTCGTTCAATTTGGCCGCGTGGTCGCCCTGCAGCGCCGTGAACAGCTTGCGTTCAACCCGGCCGTCCAGATAGGGGCAGGGTTGCGGAGCCGTGACATAGAACTGTGGTACCAGGGGTACGGAGTGGCGCATGGAACATCCGGTTTCAGGGTCCGGCAAATGTTAGCGCCGCGACCATCACGCGACAACTGGTAATCCGTGGAAAGGTTAATGTTGCGATTTCTTGCACAAACACACGGCGGAGAGGTCTCCGCCGTGCCGACAGTGTTATCAATGGTTCAGGCGTTATTGGCCGCTTCCGGTGCGTCCGGGGCAGCGCCTTTGGCGCGCTCGTCCATGAACTGGTCAAACTGCGACTTGTCTTTCGCCGCCCGCAAACGGTCCAGAAAGGCCTGAAACGCGTCCTGCTCGGATTCCAGCCGCTTCAGGGTTTCTTCCTTATAGGCGTCAAAGGCGACGTTGCCGCTGGACCGGAAGGAATGGCGGTGGTGATGATGGCGGCGATGTGCGCAGCCGTAGCTTGAGGAATGCATGCGTTTGCTCCAGATCATGTAAAACAGAAGGGCCAGTCCGACCGGCCAGAAGAAGATGAAGCCCAGGACCATTGCAGCGATCCAGGCGCCTTTCCCACGCTCATCCAGCCAGGATTGGGCAGTAGACGGCCAGGTTGCGACAGAACTCATTAGGGTGCTCCTTGTTAGAGATGTGATGTTAATGTTCTTCACATATCATAAATGGGCAAAGCGAACCGAATTGCAAGCATCGATGTAAAGAAAATTTACATTTTGTCCAAAAATCGTATAAGGGTCTGTATTTAAGCGATTTAATCGTTAGTCAATATACCAAGGCCACGCAAATAGACCCCGATTCCGCTTTCAAGCAGATCCTCGGGTGAGAATGGCGCGCGGGCTCCGGGCTCACCGCGGGCGAACAGTTCCACGACACCGTGGCTCATGGCCCAGATGTGCTGGCTGACCATGCTGGCCGGGGGGCGGCGGTTTTCCGGCAGACGGTTCAGCAATTCCTGTGCTGCGCGCGACAAGACCGTCATCGCCCGGTTCGAGGCAAAGGCCAGATCAGGGTCGGCGTTGACCCGAACCCCGCTTTCAAACATCGCGATATAGTGGCCGGGATGTTTGCGCGCAAAGGCGAGATAGGCTCGCCCGGTCGCCTCAAACGAGGCCAGCGCCGACGGCGCGCCGGTTTTATAGGCAAATTCCATCAGGTCGGCGAAAATCTCGAACCCCTGCCGCGCCAGTTCGCCGATCAGTTCCTCTTTGCCGGAAAAATGCCGGTAGGGGGCCGCGGGGGAAACACCCGCCGCCTTCGCCGCTTCGGCCATGGTAAAGCCTTGCGGGCCTTTTTCTTCAATCAAAACAAGGGTCGCGTCGACCAGAGCCTGTTTCAGATTGCCGTGATGATAGCCGCGTTTATGCATGCCACAAACCGGGGCCGCCACAGATCAGCGGATCAGGCGAGGCGGTGGCCGCCGCATTCTTGCGGTCATAGTCAAGCCTGCTCAGCACCGCCTGAATGGCGGCGACACGGGCGCGGCGCTTGTCGTCTGACCGCACGACGGTCCAGGGTGCAACATCCGTATGGGTGCGCTGAAAGGTTTCGCTGATCGCTTCGGAATAGGCATCCCATTTCGGCAGGCCCTGCACGTCAATCGACGACAGTTTCCATTGTTTCAGCGGGTTTTTCTCGCGTTTCAAAAACCGGCGCAGCTGTTCCGCCCGTCCGACATTCAGCCAGATTTTGAACAACTCTATCCCCTCGTTGACCAGAAGCTGTTCAAATGGATTGACCTGCTGGAAGAACAATTCGCGCTGCTCGGGGGTGCAAAACCCAAAGACCTGTTCGATCACGCCGCGGTTATACCATGAACGGTCGAACATCACGATCTCGCCGGCGGCGGGCAGATGCTCAATATAGCGCTGGAAATACCATTGTGTTGTTTCCGTGTCCGAGGGCTTGGACAGGGCGACGACCCGCGCCGATCGGGGATTAAGATACTCGCGGAACCGTTTGATTGTACCGCCTTTTCCGGCGGCGTCGCGGCCTTCAAACAGGATCACGATCCGCGTGCCCCGCGCCTTGGCCGAGGCCACAAGCTTGACCAGTTCCACCTGCAGGTCTTCGATCACCTTGTTATAGGCCTTCGCGTCCCATTCGGTTTCATAGGGAAAATCCGGCGCCAATATTTCGTGCTTGGCGGCGTTCTGAATATCCGCCCGGATCAGTGCCGGGGCTTCTTGCAGAAAATACCGGCTGATTGCGCCGTCAAAGGGCAGGTCGGATGCGGATATGGACATGGCTCGCCTTTGGGTCAGTCTGGGAACACTATGCGTTGCAATGGTTAACCGCGCAATCTATTCAGCCGCGCCAATGCCGCCAGAATTTCCGGATGCGAATGGTGATGCGGTGAATGGCCAATGCCGGGCAGGGCAGTGTAAACCGCCTGTGGCAGGGTCGCGGCCAGTTTTTCGGCATGGATGTCGGCGTAAACCGAGCGGTCCTCGGTGCCGTGCAGGATTTCGACCGGCAGCGTCAGGCCGGGATAGGATTTGGCCATCTCCACCATATGGGGGCGCAGACGGGCGACCTGCCGCGCATTGGCCCGGATCGAATGGGGCCGTAACGACAGGCCCGCGCCGACATGATCCAGATAGCCCTCGGGCGGCGACAGGGGCTGAAACACCGACTGAAGCGTTGATTTCACCAGGTTTTCCGAAGCTAAGGCCGACAGGACCGGCACCACAAACGGTGCGGTCAGCGGATGGGCGGCGCTGTTATATAGCGCGCCGATGCTGCCGGGCGGCAGCG
>JAURMY010000149.1 GCA_030830465.1 Alphaproteobacteria bacterium | reverse complement strand
TCAATGTCCAGCGGTCCACCGTGCGCCACCATTTCGGCAAAATCGGCTCGCCGGCCCGGACCGGAATCGCGCCATAGACCATCTCTGTCATGGATGTGCCTTAACCTTTACTCGCCTCATGCCCCCGGTTTGCCCGGTGAGCTTTTGTTATTGCGCGACTATAGCCTGTTTCGCGGCCTCTGGCCAGAAAGTTTTGCCTTGCGCGGCCCGGCCTGCCGCACCTGCGCCCGACGGTTCATTTTGACAACATCGCCCCGCCCTGCGACGATGCGGGATAGAACGAAACGCTGGCCGGACGGACGAGATGGCGCAAGGCAATATTCTGGTCACAGGGGCATGCGGCACGATTGGCCGCGAGGTGCTGGCGTTGCTTGCCGCCCAGGCGGGCCGGTTCCGTGTCACCGCATTTGACCGGCCCGGCCGGCAGGCCCGAAAGCTTCAGCGGCGGTTTCGCAATATCCGGTTTTTATACGGCGACATCACCGATCCTGTCGCCGTTGCAGCGGCCTGCCGGGATCAGGATGTGATCATTCATCTGGCGGGTTTGATCCCGCCTCTGGCGGATCAACTGCCGGAGCTGGCGCAGCGGGTCAATCTGGGCGGCACTCAAACCCTGATTGCTGCGGCCACCCGACAGGCGCCAAACGCTTTCCTGTTGTTCAGTTCCTCGATCGCGGTTTACGGCGACCGGTTGCACCGGCCCGATATCCGTGTGGACGACGCCCTGGCCGCCAGTCCGGGCGATCATTACGGCGCCAGCAAGATCGACGCCGAGGCCGCGATCCGGTCAAGCGCGCTTGACTGGTCGATTTTCCGGCTGACCGCGATCATGGGGGCGCACCGGGTCTCGCCCCTGATGTTTCATGTCCCCCTGGACACGGCCTTTGAGATTTCGATCCCGACAGACGCCGCCCGCGCCTTTGTGAACGCGATAGACCAGCGCGCGACGCTGAGCCGGCGGATATTCAATCTGGGCGGCGGCGCGGACTGCCGGTTGCTATATCGCGACATGCTGGACCGGTCGTTTCTGGCGATGGGTCTGGGGCGTGCCGACCTGCCGGAAACCGCCTTTGCCCGCAAGAATTTTCACTGCGGAAATTATCTGGACGGCGACGAACTGGAGGCCATTTTGGGGTTTCGCAGTGTGACGCTCGATCGGTATTTCACAGCCCTTGCCGAAGGCCAACCGCGTTGGCGACGGTCGGCGGCGGGCTTGCTGCAACGCCCGATCAAGCGTTATCTGCTGGCCAAATCCGAACCTTACCGGGCGATGCAACGTCAGGATGAAATCGCCATGGCGCGGTTTTTCTAAGGCAACCGCCCACCTGTGGAAACCGGCCCAGAGGGTATTGCGGTGAACCTGAACCACTACGCGCTGCCTGAAATCAAAGATTTCAACGCGTTAGGTGATGTAGTTTGGTTCAAGTAAAACGCAAAACGCGTTAAAGCGTATTGCGTTAAACTTGAATCACCAAACGCTGCCTGAAATCAAAGATTTCAACGCGTTAGGTGATGTAGTTTGGTTCAAGTAAAACGCAAAACGCGTTAGTCCTTGTTCAATTCCGCTTGAACCAGTGCGGTGAAATCCTCACCGCGCTTTTCGAAATTCGGGTATTGGTCAAAACTGGCGGCGGCCGGGGCCAACAGAACCGTGTCCCCCGGCACCGCTTCGGCGGCGGCCCGTGTCACGGCGGTCTTCATGTCCTTGCAGATTTCATAAGGCGTCGCGCCCAGTTGCAACGCGAATTCTTCGGCGCTGTGGCCGATCAGATAGGCCTTGGTGACGGTCTCGAGAAATGGCGCCAGCGATTTGATGCCCCCGTCCTTGCCCAGTCCGCCGGCAATCCATCTGATATGGCTGAAGGCCTGCAGCGCCTGCGCGGCGCTGTCGGCATTGGTGGCCTTGCTGTCATTGACGAACCGGACCCCGGCCCTTTCAGCGATCAACTGGCTGCGATGGGGCAGGCCCCTGAAGCTGGCGAAACTGGCTTCGATCGCCTTTGGCCCCATGCCCAATGTCCGGCACACCGCATAAGCGGCACAGGCGTTCTGGTGGTTATGCGCCCCGGGCAGGCCGGAAACGGCGCGCAGATCAATCGAGGCCACCTGCTTTCCCTTGCGCCATTCCGCCAGAAAGCCTTTGCGGGCAAAAACGCTCCAATCCCGGCCCGACAGTTTGCGGGCCGAGGAAATCTGGATCACCGGCTCGCCGCCATCCGCTTTTTCACGCATCTGATTTGCCAGAAACTGGCCTTCCGGCTCATCCACCCCGATCACCGACCGGTCGGGCCCGCCTTCGGCGAACAGGCGGCGTTTGGCGGCGAAATACCCGCCGATGCCGCCGTGGCGGTCCAGATGATCCGGCGACAGGTTCAGAAACACCGCGATGTCTGGCGACAGGGCGCGGGCCAGTTCGGTCTGATAACTGCTGAGCTCCAGCACCACGACTTCGCCATCCCGCGCCGGCGGCAGGTCCAGCACGCCGCGCCCGATATTGCCGGCCAGTTGCGTTGGTTTGCCATTGTCCGCCAGAACATGATGGATCAGGGCCGAAGTGGTTGATTTCCCGTTGGAACCGGTGACGGCGACGATCCTTGGGATCACATCGAATTCATCCCAGTCTTCGGTCGCGTAAGACCGGAAAAACAGCCCGATATCATTGTCAACCGCCACGCCCATGTCCCAGGCCTTGCGGATGATCGGGTTGGGCGCGGGATAAAGATGCGGAATGCCGGGCGACACGATCAGCGCCACGATGCCGTCCCACTGGTCGTCCCGGTTGAGGTCACACAGCGCCAGGCCC
>JAURMY010000022.1 GCA_030830465.1 Alphaproteobacteria bacterium | reverse complement strand
TTGAAGGCGGGGGCGGATTGAGAAAATAGCCGGATTAAACACAGACTGGCTTGCTGCCTGACCTATCGTCAGTCACCGATTTCCGTCGCACGCCCCAGCATATCGACACCCTGTTGCATCCAAAAGTGCAGCAGATCAATGAAGATCCAATTCTCGGTCAGCTTGTCGCCGTCGCGCCGGTACATATCAATTACGCGCATGTCGCCCCACTGGCCGGTTCCGGGCATGCCCATGAACCCGCCGGCATGTTTCATCGTCAGATTGGGCCAGCCGAAAAAGCCGCCAAAATGGCCCTCGGCCAGACGGCAGAGATGGCCATTGAACTTGCGCTCTTTGAAGGCGGCGCGGAAAGGGCCGGAATGCTGCTCGGCATACCGCTCGATCGTATAGGTCGCGCCGATCCCGGCAGGGCCCCACCAGATCATGTCCTCGTTCCAGGACATTCGCAATTCCTCAACCAGGGGAACCACGCGGCCGTCTTTCCAGGTCTTCAGATCGCTGATCATATAGTTGATCGCCGCAAGGGTCTTTTCCCCCACTGCCGGGTCCTGCGGCCCGAACAGCAGCCCGTCATGGGTCATCGGCCCCGGCTGCACCATATGTGCGGCGGTTTGCGGCGGGAAAGGATTTTGTCCGGCCTGAATCATCAGATGCGGAATGTCAAAGAACATCGCGGTTTCGGCGATCTTGCCTTCCTCAATCCGATTGAACTCGCAATACCGCAGGAAGGCCATCTTGCGGGTCGGTCGGATGCCAAGCCAAGGCGCATCAAACAGCCCCATCAAATGGCCCATCGACACAACCCAGGTGCTGTTGAACCCGTCAATTTCGTTCAGACCAGCGATAAAGATGTCCTGCCGCCGTTGCATATGGCCAAGCGCCGCTTTCAGGGGCTGCCAGAACGCCCCGGCAACCGCCGCCGCCCCCTTTTGTTCATTGAAGGGATGAAACCCGCGCCACAGGTAATCCGGCGTGGTGAAATCGCGGATCGACGCTTCGATTTCGGCACCCTGCGCCGCCCCTAGCCGGTCATAATAGGCGCGCACCAGATCCTTTGCCGCCTGAAAATCAGTTGTCATGACCTTAGCCTTTCACCGCCCCCGCGGTCAGGCCAGAAACGATCTGCCGCTGGAAGAATAGCACCAACAGGAACAACGGCGCCGTCGCCGAAACAACGGCTGCAACCGCAAACATCACATTGCCCTCTTCAAAGGTCGAGCCCAGAAACGACGCGATTTTCGGCACCATTGTCTGATTGTCCTGGCTCAGCAGCATCGCGGTCACCGCGAAATCGTTATAAGCCAGCAGAAAGGAAAACAGCCCTGTCGTGATCACCCCCGGCCACATCACCGGAATGATGACATGCCTGAACGCCTGAAACCTCGTGCACCCGTCCACCATCGCGCTTTCGTCAAGATCCTTGGGGATGTTCAGAAAGAAAGAATGCAACATCCACAGCGTAAACGGTTGGTTGATGGCCACCAGAACGACGATGGCGGTCGGCAAATGCCCCCAGAGATTCCATTGAAAGAACGGCAGCAAATAGCCGGACACCAGGGTGATATGCGGCATCGCCCGAAATACCAGCGACAGCATCAGCAGCCAGAAAGCATAGCGATACCCGGACCGGGCCAGCGCGTAGCCGCCAAGCGTTCCGAATGTCAGCGAGATGATGACCGTGAACACCACCACAATCAGCGTGTTCAGGGCCGACCGCCAGAATTCCTCTTGGACCCAGGCGCCGTAATACCCGTCACCGGTAAAGGCCGCACCGGTTTCGGCGCGGGTGAATGTCCCCCAAAGCGCATGCATCCAATCGGCCTTTGAAAAGAAATCGCCCTGAACCTTGAAGGATCCCCACAGCGTCCAAAGGAACGGGAATGCGGCGACGATCAGCCAGATCATCACAAGTCCGGTTGAAATCAGAACCAATCCGCGGGACCGGCGTTGTGCAGCAGCGGCCATGGCTTAGACCCTCTTTCGGTTGAAGTCGCGCCAGGTGCGGATCAGCACCGGCGTCAGCAGGATCGCCACACCAAGGATCGTCAGCATCGAGGTCGCTGCGGCAGAGCCGAAGCGCTGAATATCGCCCCGCAGATCAACATAGATGATATAGCTGAGCGAGGTCGCGTTCGCCTCGGCGGAAAAGCCGACGATCGGTTCGAACACGCGGAAATTATCCATCAGTTGAATAAGCGCCACAAACACGACCAGCGGGGTCAGATAGGGGATTACGACATAACGGATCCGCTGCCAACGGGAAGCGCCGTCAATCATCGCCGCTTCCAGCGTTTCCTCGGGCACGGTTTGCAGGCCCGCATAAAAGACGACAAAGGCGAAAGGTGCGGAATGCCAGACACCATAAGCGATCAATGTCGCCCAGGTCAGAGCCGGCGAAGCCTTGAGCGACAGTGACGGATCGTCAAACAGGCTTTGAAGATTCGCGCCGATGACACCGCGCGCGTCGATCATCCAGAACAGGATCAAAGACCCGATCAGCGGCGTCACGATCATCGGCAGAAGCGAGACGAAAATCGTCGGCCCTTTGATCCGGCTTGGCAATGCGTTGACCCCCAATGCTATGGCAAGGCCAAACAGGATCACCAACGGGGTGACCAGAAACGTATAGAACAGCGTAAAGGCCAAGGCCCGGTACAGCGGCAGATTCATCGCCTGACTGACAAAATCGCCAATCCCGTCTGAGGTGGACCAGGCCTGCGCGATTTCCGTGCTGGCAAGATGGCCGCGGTCGAAATAGGTGCCAAGCCCGTTGAACCGTCCCAGCGGCGCCTCGCTTCGCAGTTTGGCGGTGGCCTCGGCATCAACGCTGGTCGACTGTTTACAGCCGAACGGCCCGCAGTTTTCGGTCGCGACGATCACTTGCTCGTGCTCGATAAACAGGGATTGCATCGCAACGGAAAAGATCGGGGCCGCGATAAAAATCAACATCGCCGCCAGCGAGGGCAGTATGAACCAGATGAATGTGCGATGGGGCATTTTCCGGTCTCGTTTCAGTACGCCGGTAAATGTCCGGGCAAGGGACTCCCTGCCCGGACGGGGTCGATTACTTCAGGAAACCCTGCTCTTTGGCAGCCGTCGAATAGGCGGCTTCGATGTCGGCAAGCGCCTGTTCTGCGCTTTCCTTGCCTTGCAGGAAGTCCGACATTTCATTGCCAAGTGCTGTGTGCAGCAGGCCCATATAGGGCAGCATCGGATAGGGTTCTGCCCCTGCTGATGCGGTCTCGGCAACGCCCTCTGAGGCGGCGCTCGGCACATAGGCTTTGCTCAGCCAGACGGCTTTGTCATTGTTTGCCTTGATCACGTCTTCCGAAATGCCGTTCAGCATGGCAACGAAAGTGGCTTCGGCATCCTCATCCGAGATGTTCTTGGCGATGGTGAAGCCATCCCACCACAGCGTTGAGGCCGGGATGGAACCGCCGCCAACGGTCGGCGCGCCGGCCAGAACTGTTGACCCGACGATTTCAGCGGTCGAACCTTCGTTATCGAGGATCCCGCCCCCGCGTGAGCCCCACATGGTCGCCAGGGCAATCTGACCGGATTCCCAAAGCGCCGCCGTGGCATTGGAATCAAAGGTCAGAAAGTCGGGATTTGAAACATCCATCAACGCTTTCAGCATGTTGAGCGTGGCCACGCCCTGTGCATTGTTGATCGCCACCTCAGCCGTGCCGGGTTTGAAGAAAGCCCCGCCATATCCAAGATACATGTTCACGAATTCTTCGCCCAGATTCCAACCGGCTTTGGAGTTCAAGGCAAACGGATGGTCCATCAGACCCGCCGCCTGGATTGCCTTGGCCGCAGCCAGAACATCCTCATAGGTTGTCGGCACCGCGACGCCCGCCTTTTCAAGGACATCCTTGCGATAGTACAGGTGCTGGGCGTTTGCCATAAAGGCAATGGCCATGATCTTGCCGTCAATGGTGATCATCTGGTTCTTGCCCAGCCCCTGCCCGTGCTTGGCGACAAGATCATCCAGCGGGCGGATCAAACCGCCATTGAGCAACGAGACGATTGACGAGTTGGCCACCACTGCGGTCGTGTATTCCGCCGGGTTGGCGGTCAGCGCGGCGACCTGAATATCCTTGTGTTCGGTTGTCTGGTTCGCGGTCACCGTGACCCCGCCGCCGGCGCAGGCCTCGGCACCAGCGGCCACGGCATGAATGGCTGCGAAGTCATTTGACAGAATACGCACCGACCCGCCGGACAGACCGCACCCCGCGAAAGCAGTGGTGCCGGTCAGCGCGGCAACGGCCGAAGCCAGTGCAGCAGTTTTCAACATTTTCATGATTGGATTCTCCCTTTTGTTGTCGCCCAGGCCCGCACCGCGAGCAATCAGGTTCGCCACGACGAATCGTGGATAATTTTTGCATACGCTTGCAAAGTAAGATGGTTTTTGTAAGGGATTGCAAGAAATATTTTCAAAAAACTCGTTCTGCGGCGCAGAAAAACAAGGGGCTTGCGCTGTACAGCGAATCGCCGTTACAAATATTGCAATCGTATGCATTATGGATTTGGACATGGCCGAGATACAACTTCGCAACATCTCCAAGCGCTGGGGATCGTTCGTCGGCGTGGCGAATTTCAACCTCACGATCGCAGATGAAGAGTTTCTGGTCCTGCTGGGCCCGTCCGGCTGCGGCAAGACGACAACGATGCGCATGATTGCCGGTCTGGAGGATGTGACCGAGGGTGACATTCTGGTTGACGGCACCCGGATCAACGACCTTGACCCCAAGGATCGGGATGTGGCGATGGTGTTCCAAAGCTATGCGCTTTATCCGAACATGAATGTCTATGAAAACATTCGGTTTCCCCTGAAAGTTCGGGGCGTTGATCCCGCCGACCATGACGCCCGGGTGATGCGCGCGGCCGAGATGGTGGAACTGACCGAGTTTCTACATCGCAGGCCCGCGGAACTGTCCGGCGGTCAGCGTCAGCGGGTGGCGCTGGCGCGGGCCATCGTGCGGGAACCGAACGTGTTCCTGATGGACGAACCTTTGTCCAATCTTGACGCGAAATTGCGGGTCTCGACCCGGGCGCAGATCAAGAACCTCAGCCATGAACTGAAGGTGACGACAATCTATGTCACCCATGACCAGATCGAGGCGATGACATTGGCGGACCGGGTCGTGGTGATGAACAAAGGCATCGTCCAACAGGTCGGAACGCCGACGGATATTTACGATTTTCCGGCCAATACATTTGTGGCCGGATTTATCGGCAGTCCCGCGATGAACC
>JAURMY010000148.1 GCA_030830465.1 Alphaproteobacteria bacterium | reverse complement strand
GTGTGCATCGTCACCGCCGGTGTCGCCCGCAAGCCGGGGATGAGCCGGGATGACCTGCTGGGCATCAACCTCAAGGTCATGAAATCCGTTGGCGAAGGCATCAAGGCCCACGCGCCGAACGCTTTTGTGATCTGCATCACCAATCCCCTGGACGCGATGGTCTGGGCGTTGCAGCAATTCTCGGGTCTGCCCGCGAACAAGGTTGTCGGCATGGCCGGCGTTCTGGACAGCGGCCGTTTCCGCCACTTTTTGTCCGAGGAATTCGGTGTGTCGATGCGCGATGTTTCGGCCTTTGTTCTGGGCGGCCACGGCGACACGATGGTGCCGCTGACCCGTTATTCCACCGTTGGCGGCATTCCCCTGCCGGATCTGGTGAAGATGGGTTGGACCAGCCAGGACCGCCTGGACGCCATCGTTCAGCGTACCCGCGACGGCGGCGCCGAGATCGTCGGCCTGCTGAAAACCGGTTCGGCGTTTTATGCCCCTGCCGCTTCCGCCATCGAAATGGCCGAGGCCTATCTTAAGGATCAGAAACGGGTTCTGCCCTGTGCGGCCAATGTCGATGGCGCTTATGGCCTGAAGAACACCTATGTCGGCGTGCCGACGGTGATCGGCGCCGGCGGCGTTGAGAAAGTCATCGAAATCGCTTTGGACAAGGACGACAAGACCGCCTTTGACAAATCGGTGAACGCGGTGCGCGATCTGGTTAAGGCCTGCAAGGAAATCGACGCTTCGCTGGCCTAAGCCGCAAGCGGCACAATATTCCGTTAAACACCCAAAACGCGCCCCGTCCGGGCGCGTTTTTTGTTCAGGCCGGGCGGGGTTCGGGCCGTTTCAGCCCAAACAACAAGACCGCCGCCACGAAACAGGCAAGACCCGCCAGCAGGAAGGCCGGCACATAGGTGCCAAGCGCATCGCGGCTGATGCCGGTGCCGACCGCCATCAGACCGGCGGCAAAGTGATGGGCCGCGAATATCCAGCCGAAAATAGCCGGCCCCATCTCGCGGCCAAAACTGGCGACCGTCAGGCGCACGGTCGGTGGCACGGTCGCGATGAAATCAAGGCCATAGATCACCGCGAATATCGTCAGCGCCGCATAAGACGGGTTGGCGCTGACCAGCCAGACCAGACTGACCCCGCGCAAGGCGTAATAGGCCGACAACAGCCAGCGGTTGTCGTACCTGTCCGCCAGCCAGCCTGATCCCATCGTGCCGATCATGTCACAGACACCGATCACCGCCAGCAGCCAGGCCGCCGCGGCAAAAGGGATGCCCAGATCGCCGCAGAACGGCACCACATGGGCCTGTGTCAGCCCATAACTGGAAATGCCGCAGATCACGAAAGTCAGGGACAGAATCCAGAACACCCAGCTGCGCACGCCGATCTTCAGTGCACGCAATGACAGGGCGATAAAGTTTTCGGTATAGGCTGGCGGGGCCTTGTCCACCTTGGTTTCGCCAAAACGCGGCAGGCCGATGTCTTCTGGCCGATCCACGGCAAACAGGTAAAACAATGCCAGGCTGAACAGGCAGCCGATCGTTGGCATCGCCATGGCCACGCGCCAGCCGAACATGTCGCTGACCTCTGCCGCCAGTGGCATGAATATCAGGGTGCCGGTCGCGGTTGCGCCGGTCATGATGCCCAGAACCAACCCTTGCCGCGCGGTAAACCAGCGCGAGGCCACGACCGACGCCACCTGCATCGCCGTCAACCCGGGCCCGACGCCCAGCAAAAACCCCATGCCCAGCCAAAGCTGCCATTTCTGGGTCGTCGTGATCGAAACGGCCAGCCCGACCAGCAAAACAAGCCCGGACAGCATCACCATCCGGCGCGGCCCATAGCGCAGCATCAAGCCACCGGCAAAGGGGGCCGACAGCCCGAACAGCGCGATCCGCAGGCCGGTTGGTCCGGCCAGTTCGCCAATGCTCCAGCCCAGGTCCTGTGACATCGGCACGATCAGCACGGCAGGAATGCCCACCGAGGCGGTGAAAAACAGCGCGTTGAAAAACGCCAGCGCCACCATCGCCCAGCCGAAATGAATGTTGCGTGCCGCCAGTGTGCCGGTTAGTGCCTTGCGTGTTGCTTGCATGATGGGACCTTTCAAAGCATCTGCAAAAATGCCCATATTGGCCGATAAAGTCGCCTAGCCTATGGTGATTTGACGAACCGGGTCAATCCCGCCACACAGGAGCACCGCATGCATATCGAAGAACGTCTGGTTCATTTGGGGATCACCCTGCCAGATTTTGCCACCGAAACCTATTATGGTGGTACCTACGGCAACATGAAGCCGCATCATATCGTCGGCAATGTTCTTTATCTGTCGGGCCACACGCCGGTGTTGAACGGGGCGGTGCTGTATCCGGGCCGGATCGGCGGGGCGGTTACGGTGCAGCAGGGCTATCAGGCGGCGCGTCAGACCGGGATCAACATGATCGCCGGAATGAAATACGCGCTTGGAGATCTGGACCGGGTCAAGGGCCTGATCCGGTGCCTGTGTTTTGTCGCCTGCGAACCTGATTTCTGCGACGTGCATCTGGTCTCCAGCGGTTGTTCCGACCTGATTGCCGATGTGTTTGGCGACCCTGCCGGCATCGGCGGGCGGGCCACGATCGGGGTCCAGTCCCTGTGTGACCGCATGTGCTTTGAAACCTGGGCCGAGGTTGAAATCCACTAGCGCCGCTTGCGCGATCTTGACTTCCCCGCCCGCACACCGCCAGTTTCAGGCGCAAATCAGGAGCATCCCATGACCGACCTTACCACCGAGTTGACCGAACGCCTGGTCCGCTATGCCGCCATTGACAGCCAATCGGACATGGATCAGCCCTCGTCGCCGTCAACCGCGATCCAGCTTGATCTGCTCAGGATGCTGGAACAAGAACTGACTGATCTGGGCGCGCAGGACGTGACGCTGACTGATTATGGCACGGTTCTGGCCACCATCCCCGGCAATACCGATGCGCCAACCGTGGGCTTTCTGGCCCATGTCGACACGGCGCCGCAGTATAATGCAACCGGGGTGAAGCCCCGCGTGATCAAGGGCTATAACGGTGGCGACATCACGTTTCCCGACGCGCCGAACCTGACCCTGTCGCCCGCCGAATTCCCCTATCTGGCCGAAAAGCGCGGCCATGACATCATCACCGCATCGGGCAAAACCCTGCTGGGGGCGGATGACAAGGCCGGGGTGGCGATCATCATGACCGCCGCGCGGCAGATGTTGCAGGACCCTTCCATCCCGCATGGCCCGATCCGCATCGCCTTTACCCCGGACGAGGAAATCGGGCGGGGGGTGAACAGCCGTTTGCCCAAGGATCTGGGTGTGGATTTCGCCTATACCTTTGACGGCGGCGCTGTGGGCGAGATCGAGTTTGAGACCTTTTCTGCCGATGGTGCCGTGGTTGAGATCGAAGGGGTTTCGATCCATCCGGGGCTGGCCACCGGCAAGATGGTCAGTGCGATTTCACTGGCGGCCAAGATCCTGTCGGCCCTTCCCAGCGCCACAATGACGCCGGACACCACCGGCGACAGGGGCGGGTTCATTCACGCAACCGACATGAAGGGCGACGCCGCAGCCATGATGATCCGGTTCATTCTGCGGGATTTTGAACGGGACGGTCTGGCACAAAAGGGCGCGATCCTGCAAAGCGTCTGTGCCGCCGTTCAGGCCACCGAACCGCGCGCCACGATTTCCTGCACGATCAAGCCGCAATACCGCAACATGCGCTATTGGCTGGAAAATGACATGACTCCGGTCGATCTGGCCCGGCAAGCCGCAAAAAATCTGGGGGTCGAGGCGGTTTCCGTGCCGATCCGCGGCGGCACTGACGGATCGCGCCTGACGGAAATGGGGGTGCCCTGTCCCAATCTGTTCACCGGCATGCAGAATATCCACGGCCCGCTGGAATGGATTTCCGCGCAGGACATGGAGATCGCCACCGGCCTGTGCCTGTCAATTGCGCGGCTGGCCGCCGAAAAGCCCGGTGCATAGGGATTTCGGGGTGTGATTCCTCGTCGCTGTATACCGGCGGATACCGAATAAATCATTTTGTGATCACACAACATTAACCTGTGATCACAAAACCATGAAATATGTGCCGTTCAACCCGGTTAACCCTATCTTGGGCTTTTCCCTGTCCTCTGCCTGTGACACCTTGTCAGACAAACAAGCAGCAGCGGGACGAATTCCATGAACATCCACGAATATCAGGCCAAACGATTGTTACGCGACTACGGCGCACCGGTGTCCGATGGCCGCGTCGTCCTGAAAGCGGATGAAGCCAAGACCATGGCGGGGGAACTCGACGGCCCGCTGTGGGTGGTCAAGGCGCAAATCCATGCCGGCGGTCGCGGCAAGGGCCATTTCAAGGAACCCGAGGCCGGTGAAAAAGGCGGCGTGCGCCTGACGAAATCGGTGTCCGAGGCGGCGCTTGAGGCTGAAAAAATGCTGGGCCGCACCCTGATCACCCATCAGACCGGCCCGGCGGGCAAACAGGTCAACCGGGTCTATATCGAGGATGGCTCGGGCATTCAGACCGAACTTTACCTGGCCCTGCTGGTTGACCGGCAAACCAGCCGCATCGCCTTTGTCTGCTCGACCGAGGGCGGCATGGACATTGAAGAGGTCGCCGCCAAGACGCCGGAAAAGATCCTGACCTTTTCCATCGACCCGGCCTCCGGCCTGTCGGATTTCCACGGTCGCCGCGTCGCCTTTGCGCTGGGTCTTGCTGGGCCGCAAATCAAGCAATGTTTGAAACTGATCCGCACGCTTTACACCATGTTCCTGGAACGCGACATGGAGATGCTGGAGATCAACCCCTTGATCGTCACCGACAAGGGCGACCTGAAATGCCTTGATGCAAAAATGGGCTTTGACGGCAACGCGATGTACCGCCAACCGGACATTCTGGCCCTGCGCGACGAAACCGAGGAAGACCCCAAGGAACTGGCTGCGTCAAAATTCGACCTCAACTATATCGCACTGGATGGCGAGATCGGCTGCATGGTCAATGGCGCGGGTCTGGCCATGGCAACGATGGATATCATCAAGCTTTACGGCTCGGAACCCGCCAACTTTTTGGATGTCGGCGGCGGCGCGACCAAGGAAAAAGTGACCGAGGCCTTCAAGATCATCACCTCGGACCCGCAGGTCAAAGGCATCCTTGTCAACATCTTCGGCGGCATCATGCGCTGTGATGTCATCGCCGAAGGCGTGGTCGCCGCGGTGAAAGAGGTCGGCCTGAAAGTCCCGCTGGTCGTGCGTCTGGAAGGCACCAATGTCGAAAAGGGCAAGGAAATCATCAACACATCAGGTCTGGATGTGATCGCCGCCGACGACCTCGGCGATGCGGCGCAAAAGATCGTTGCAGCAGTAAAAGGGGCCTGATCGGATGTCCGTACTCGTCAATAAAAACACCAAAGTCATCTGCCAGGGTTTCACGGGGTCCCAAGGCACGTTCCACTCGGAACAGGCCATCGAATATGGCACCAAAATGGTCGGCGGCGTGACGCCCGGCAAGGGCGGTCAAACCCACCTGAACCTGCCGATTTTCAACACCGTGGCCGAGGCGCGGGAAAAGACCGGGGCCAATGCCACCGCGATCTATGTGCCGCCGCCCTTCGCCGCCGACGCGATCCTTGAGGCGATTGACGCCGAACTGGAACTGATCGTTTGCATCACCGAAGGCATCCCGGTTCTGGACATGATGAAGGTGAAACGCGCGCTGGACGGCTCCAATTCCCGCCTGATCGGGCCAAACTGCCCAGGTGTCATCACCCCCGGCCCGTGCAAGATCGGCATCATGCCCGGACATATCCACAAACCTGGCTCGGTCGGCGTCGTGTCGCGTTCCGGCACTTTGACATACGAGGCCGTGGGCCAGACCACCGCCATCGGCCTTGGACAATCCACCTGCGTTGGCATCGGCGGCGATCCGATCAAGGGGACCGAGCATATCGACGTGCTGGAATGGTTCCTGGGCGATCCTGACACCCACTCGATCATCATGATCGGTGAAATCGGCGGCTCGGCCGAAGAAGAGGCCGCGCAATTCCTGAAGGACGAGGCGAAAAAAGGCCGCAAGAAACCTGTCGCCGGTTTCATCGCCGGCCGCACAGCCCCGCCGGGCCGCCGCATGGGCCATGCCGGTGCGATTGTCTCGGGCGGCAAGGGCGACGCGGAAAGCAAGATCGAAGCGATGCGGTCCGCAGGCATCGTCGTGGCCGAAAGCCCCGCCGGTCTGGGCGAGGCTGTACTGAAGGCGATCGGGTAATCCATGGGTCGAGCACGGGCAAGTTTCGGTTTCTTGTTAGCGGTGGCAACCCTGCTTTTGGCACCCGCACTTGCGGCGCAATCCCTGTCGCCGCTTGCCGGAAAGCTTTATGGTTCAGGGAACCGAAATTTGGTGATCCTGTTGCACGGTGACGTCAGCAGCGGAGGCGCCGCAGATTACCTGTATCCTTTGGCCGCCTCGGTTGCTTCTGCCAAAACGGGAACAATTGCCGCTGCTGTTTTGCGACCGGGGTATTTCGATGCCTCGGGGCAAAAGAGCACCGGCAGCAATAATGGGCGGAGTGATCATTACACCAGCCGCAACAATGCCCTGGTGGCGGACACGATCTTGAATCTCAAGAAACAGATCAAACCGTCGAGGGTGATTGTGATCGGACATTCCGGCGGCTCTGCCCAACTGGGGGTGATCATCGGACGCTACCCCGGTCTGATCGACACCGCAATTCTTGCGTCCTGCCCTTGTGATATCAAGACTTGGAGGGCTTCCAGAAATGCGTCGGCATGGCCTGCAAGCCAGTCACCCGTGGACTTTGTGAATAAGGTCGGCAAAGGAACAAGAATTATCGCGGTAAACGGGTCTTCTGACAGTAACACCCGACCGGCTTTGGCGAAGGCCTATGTTGAACTTGCAAGAACGGCGGGATTGGATGCCAGCTACATCGAGATACCGTCGACCGCCCATAACCTGACCTCAGGCTATTCGGAAAAACTTAGACAAATCGCAATCAGGGAACTCAAATAGCAAGTGCCAGCGCCTTAAGTGCCCACAGCGAAGTCGTATCACTCAGGATCGAACATGACCGAACAAACCAACGACCAGTTTCATTCCTCGTCCTTCCTGCAAGGCCATAACGCGGAATATGTCGAACAGCTTTATGCGCGCTATGCGGACGACCCGAACGCGGTCGATGAAAGCTGGCGGGCGTGGTTCAAGTCGCTTGGTGACAGCGGCTCGGACGTGAAACATGAGGCTGCCGGGGCGTCATGGCACCGCACAGACTGGCCGCCGCAGACCAGCGACGAGTTGACGGCGGCGCTTGACGGTCAATGGCCGACGGAACCGGCGAAAGCCGCCGAAAAGGTCCGCGCCAAAGCCGAGGAAAAGGGTGTGACCCTGACCGACGCACAGGTGCAGCAGGCGGTTCTGGACAGTCTGCGCGCCCTGATGATCATCCGCGCCTACCGCATCCGGGGCCATCTGGCCGCCGATCTTGATCCTCTCAGGATGGTGGACACCAGCCGCCACCCGGAACTGGACCCGAAATCCTACGGGTTCAGCGAAACCGACATGGACCGGCCGATTTTCATCGACAATGTTCTGGGCCTGCAGGTTGCTTCAATGCGCGAGATCCTCGCGATTGTGCGCCGCACCTATTGCGGCACTTTCGCGTTGCAATATATGCACATCTCCAACCCGGAAGAGGCCGGCTGGCTGAAAGAGCGGATCGAAGGCTACGGCAAGGAAATCGCCTTTACCCGCGAGGGCCGCAAGGCGATCCTGAACAAGCTGGTCGAGGCCGAGGGCTTTGAGAAATTCCTGCATGTCAAATACATGGGCACCAAGCGCTTTGGCCTTGACGGCGGCGAGGCCTTGATCCCCGCGATGGAACAGATCATCAAGCGCGGCGGCGCGCTGGGGGTTGAGGAAATCGTGATCGGCATGCCGCACCGGGGCCGCTTGTCGGTGCTGGCCAATGTCATGGCCAAACCCTACCGGGCGATTTTCAACGAATTTCAGGGCGGTTCGTTCAAGCCGACCGATGTGGAAGGCTCGGGCGATGTGAAATATCACTTGGGGGCCTCCAGCGACCGCGCCTTTGATGAAAACAAGGTGCACCTGTCGCTGACCGCCAATCCCAGCCATCTGGAGGCGGTGAACCCCGTGGTTCTGGGCAAGGTCCGCGCCAAGCAGACGCAAAAGCATGACGCCGACCGCACCCGCGTTCTGCCGGTGCTGTTGCACGGCGATGCGGCCTTTGCCGGGCAGGGCGTCGTGGCTGAATGTTTCGGGCTGTCGGGGCTTGTCGGCCATCGCACCGGCGGCACCATGCATATCATTGTGAACAACCAGATCGGCTTTACCACGGCACCGCATTTCAGTCGCTCGTCGCCTTATCCGACCGATATCGCGCTGATGGTGGAAGCGCCGATTTTCCACGTCAACGGCGATGACCCCGAAGCGGTGGTTCACGCCGCCCGCGTGGCCACCGAATTTAGGCAGAAGTTCCACAAGGACGTGGTGCTGGATATCTTCTGTTACCGCCGCTTCGGCCATAACGAGGGGGATGAACCGATGTTCACCAACCCTCTGATGTACAAGAACATCAAGACCCACAAAACCACGTTGCAACTTTATACCGAACGTCTGGTCGCTGATGGTCTGATCCCCGAGGGTGAGATCGAGGATATGAAAGCCGCGTTTCAGGCCCGGCTGAACGAAGAGTTTGAGGCGGGCAAGGATTACCGCCCCAACAAGGCGGACTGGCTGGACGGCCGCTGGTCGCATCTGGACCATAAGGCCGGGGAATATCAGCGCGGCGCGACCTCGGTGCCGATGGAAACCCTGCTGGAAATCGGCACGGCGCTGACCCGCGTGCCCGAAGGATTTAACCTGCACCGCACCGTCGCCCGCCAGCTTGAGTCCAAGCAGGAAATGATGGCCACGGGCAAAGGTATCGACTGGGCCACGGCTGAGGCGCTGGCCTTTGGCTCGCTTCAGCTTGAAGGTTATCCCGTGCGTCTGGCCGGTCAGGACAGCACGCGCGGCACTTTCAGCCAACGCCACTCTGCCTTTGTCGACCAGGAGACCGAGCATCGTCATTATCCGCTGAACCATATCCGCGACGGTCAGGCCCAGTATAACGTGATCGACTCGATGCTGTCGGAATATGCGGTTCTGGGCTTTGAATACGGCTATTCGCTGGCCGAACCCAATGCCCTGACCCTGTGGGAGGCCCAGTTCGGCGATTTCGCCAATGGCGCGCAGATCATGATCGACCAGTTCATCAGTTCAGGCGAACGCAAATGGCTGCGGATGTCCGGCCTCGTGATGCTACTGCCGCACGGCTATGAAGGGCAGGGGCCGGAGCATTCCAGCGCCCGTCTGGAACGGTTCCTGCAAATGTCGGCCGAGGATAACTGGATCGTCGCCAACTGCACGACGCCGTCGAACTATTTCCACATCCTGCGCCGCCAGTTGCACCGCAGCTTCCGCAAACCGCTGATCATGATGACCCCGAAATCCCTGCTGCGCCATAAAATGGCCGTCAGCACACTTGAGGAAATGGCGACCGGGTCCTCCTTCCATCGGGTCCTGTGGGACGATGCCCAGCACGGCAATTCCGACACCAAGCTGAAGCCCGATGACCAGATCCGCCGCGTGGTGATTTGCTCCGGCAAGGTCTATTTCGACCTTCTGGAAAGCCGTGACGCCGCCGGTCTGGATGATGTCTATATCCTGCGTCTGGAACAGTTCTATCCTTTCCCGGCCATGTCGATGTCCAAGGAACTGTCGCGCTTTGCCAATGCCGAAGTGATCTGGTGCCAGGAAGAGCCGAAAAACCAGGGCGCCTGGACCTTTGTCGAACCCAACATCGAATGGATCCTTGGCCGCATCGACGCCCACAGCAAGCGCCCGCATTATGCCGGACGCCCCGCCGCCGCCTCGCCCGCCACGGGCCTTGCGTCCCAGCACAAACAACAACAACAGGCGCTGGTCAACGACGCGCTTGGCATCGAAGAGGAATAACCCATGGCAACCGAACTGCGCGTCCCGACGCTGGGCGAAAGCGTCACCGAAGCCACCATCGCCACTTGGTTCAAGAAACCGGGTGAATCCGTCGCGGTGGACGAAATGTTGTGCGAACTGGAAACCGACAAGGTTACCGTCGAAGTGCCCTCGCCCGTCGCCGGAACCCTGGGCGACATCATCGCCGCCGAAGGCGAAACCGTTGGCGTCAACGCCCTGCTGGCGATGATCAACGAAGGCGCATCCGCCGCCCCGGCACCCGCCGCCGCGGCCGAACCCGCGCCTGCCGCAGCCCCGGCACCGGCGGCCAGACGAGATGTCGAAGACGCCCCCTCGGCCAAGAAACTGATGGCGGAAAAAGGGCTGTCGCCGGATCAGGTCGCGGGCACCGGCCGTGACGGGCGTATCATGAAAGAAGACGTTCTCAAGGCTCCGGCCCCTGCTGCCGCACCCCAGACCCCGGCCCCGGCGGCGGCCCCGGTGGCCCAGGCCCCGCGCGCCCCTTCCGCCGCCGAAGATGTCGCGCGCGAGGAACGTGTCAAGATGACCCGCCTGCGCCAGACCATCGCCCGCCGCCTGAAAGACGCGCAAAACACCGCCGCCATGCTGACCACTTATAATGAGGTCGACATGTCCGGCGTGATGGGCCTGCGCAGCGAATACAAAGACCTGTTTGAAAAGAAACACGGCGTCAAACTTGGCTTCATGTCCTTTTTCGTCAAGGCCTGCACTCATGCCCTGAAAGAAGTGCCCGAGGTCAATGCCGAAATCGACGGCACCGATGTGGTCTATAAGAACTTTGTCCATATGGGCGTGGCCGTCGGCACCCCGTCGGGGCTTGTTGTGCCGGTGGTGCGCGATGCCGATCAGATGTCCTTTGCCGCGATCGAAAAGAAAATCGCCGAACTGGGCGTCCGCGCCCGCGATGGCAAGCTCAGCATGGCCGAAATGCAGGGCGGCACCTTCACCATTTCAAACGGCGGGGTTTACGGTTCCCTGATGTCATCACCGATCCTGAACCCGCCGCAATCGGGAATCCTGGGCATGCATAAAATCCAGGATCGCCCGGTCGTGGTGGGCGGCGAAATCGTCCTCCGTCCGATGATGTATCTGGCGCTGTCTTATGACCACCGGATCGTGGACGGCAAAGGTGCCGTGACCTTCCTTGTGCGGGTCAAAGAGGCGCTGGAAGATCCGCGCCGCCTGCTGATGGATTTGTAAGGCAAAGGCCCCAAGACGGGCGGAACAACCGCCGCCCGGCCCGCAGACGGGCAGTGAATTCCGGTGGTAATGACATGCCGCCCAGCCATACGCGTTATGTACAGGTTGTGCATGGCGTTCTCGACCGAAGGAGACTTTTCATGTCCAGATATGATGTCATCGTTATCGGCGGCGGCCCAGGCGGCTATGTCTGCGCCATCCGCTGCGCGCAACTGGGCCTGAAAACCGCCTGTGTTGAGGGCCGCGAAACCCTGGGTGGCACCTGTTTGAATGTCGGCTGTATCCCTTCCAAGGCGCTGCTCCATGCCAGCCACGCCTATCACGACGCCATGCATAACTTCGCCGATATGGGGCTGATCGGCGACGCCCCGAAGGTGGATTTCGCCAAGATGCAAGGCTACAAGGCCGGGGTGGTTGAGGGAAACACCAAAGGCATAGAATTTCTGTTCAAAAAGAACAAGATAGACTGGATCAAAGGTTGGGCGACCATCCCTGCGGCAGGGCAAGTCAAGGTCGGGGACGAGGTTCATACAGCCAAGAATATCGTGATCGCCACGGGCTCGGAACCGTCGGAATTGCCCAATGTTCCGGTCGATGAAAAAGTCATTGTGACCTCGACCGGCGCACTGGCGCTGGGCAAGATTCCGGCCACGATGGTCGTGATCGGGGCCGGGGTGATCGGGCTTGAAATGGGCTCGGTCTATGCGCGGCTGGGTACCAAGGTGACTGTGGTCGAATTTCTGGACGCAATCACCCCCGGCATGGATGCAGAGATTTGCAAGACCTTCCAAAGAAGCCTTAAAAAACAGGGGCTTGAATTTGTGATGGGCGCGGCTGTGCAAAAGGTTGAAAAGCAGAAAAAGGGTGCGAAAACCACCTGGAAATTGCGCAAGAACGATGCCGAAGCCAGTCTTGACTCTGACGTGGTTCTGGTTGCCACAGGCCGCCGCCCGTTCACCAGCGGCCTTGGGCTTGAAGCCCTTG
>JAURMY010000147.1 GCA_030830465.1 Alphaproteobacteria bacterium | reverse complement strand
GTCGATCTGCCGCCGGGCACTGGCGATGTTCAACTGTCGCTCAGCCAGAAAACCGAGGTGACAGGCGCGATCATTGTCTCCACCCCGCAGGACGTGGCGCTGTTGGATGCGCGCAAAGCGATCAATATGTTTGAAAAGACCGGGATCAAGGTTCTGGGACTGATTGAAAACATGTCGACCTATATCTGCCCGAATTGCGGGCACGAGGATCATATCTTTGGCCATGGCGGCGCCAAGGCCGATGCCGAGCGGATGAAAATTCCGTTCCTGGGGGAAATCCCCCTCAACATCGATATCCGGCTGGCCTCGGATGGGGGCGACCCGATTGCGGCAGGCGACGGGCCGATTGCCGACAGCTATGCCACGATTGCCAAGGGGCTGATTGCGCGGGGGATTGCCTGACCCTCGGCCAACAGGGACGGACCGGAGGGTTATTCAAATAGTCAATTTCCACGGGCGACCCTTTGGTTGGGATCAAGGGTCACTGAACCATGTTGTGACCAAAAAACACCCAAGCGCCAAGCAAACCCTGAAAACCGGGCGGATTTGCCGGGAGATTCAACCGTTTCGAATCACCAGAATGTGAGATTCGCGCCAAGAATTTTCGATGTTCATAATATGTTCTTTCGCGTCCCGGATATTTTCGGGATTTTGTGGGAAAACAGGTTATCCACAGGAAATATCATACATTTTGTATGCACTGTGTGGATGACCACTAATTACGTCCAATTTTCGGGTTTATCCACACCGTCGAAGCGGCCTGGAAAGCCTGAAATATGGGATTTTTACAGAATTTCCCATATAAATCCCTTGTTTTCCATAAATTCCCATAGTATCCCTGAATTCAAGATGAAGAACGGGGAAATAAAACGGGCATAAAGACCCAAACAACCCTGGCAGGTTTCATACAGGCCCTCGACTTCATCACCTAAGAGCCGGCGCGTAAGCGAGCAGACACCCCCCCAGGTGGCTACGCAGCCGGTCCGGTCCGAAGACGGAACGAGTGCGGCGGATCAAGCAGTGGCAGCAGCTTGATCCGCCGTTTCCCGTTTAAAGGCCAACCAACAGAAAGGGTCACGGGACAGTGGCACGCAAGTTCAGAGGCGAAAGCGTCAACAAGGTTGACGGCAAGGGCAGGGTGTCTATCCCGGCCCCGTTTCGCCGTGTGCTTGAGGAAAACGATCCCGAATGGACCGAGGGGCTGAACCCCAATCTGGTGCTGGTATACGGCGACAAAAGCCGGAAATTTTTTGAATGTTTTTCGATGACCGCGATGGCCGATGTCGACGCGCGCATCGAGGCCCTGCCAAGGGGCAGCAAGAACCGCCGCTTGCTGGAACGGATGTTTTCAGGGCAGGCGCAGCAAATGCAGGTGGATGAGACCGGTCGTTTGGTCCTGTCGCCATCCTTGCGCGCCAAGCTGAACATCGTGGACGAGGCGGTTTTTGTCGCGTCGGGCGATACGTTTCAGATCTGGGAGCCAAAGGCCTATGGCGCGAACGAAGCCAGGTATGAAGAGTGGATCGACGAATTCGACGAAGACTTTGATCCCCTGACCTTGCTGGATTCCGAGCCGGGGGTCTGAATCGTGCCGCCAAAAGCAACCCCCGCTTCTGACGCCGCCCACATTCCCGTTTTGCTTGACCCGATCATGGCGGCAATTTCGCCCGTCGGCGGTATCTGGCTGGACGGCACGTTCGGCGCGGGCGGCTACAGCCGTGCCCTGCTTGATGCGGGTGCCGACCGGGTGCTGGCGGTGGACCGCGATCCTGATGTGTTTCGCCGCGCGGAAAAATGGGCGCATCTCTATGGCGCGCGTCTGGTGATGATTGCCGGTGAATTCGGCCAGCTTGACCTGTTGGCGCAAGCGCAAAAAGCCGTGCCGCTGGACGGCGTGGTTCTGGATATCGGCGTGTCCTCGATGCAGATTGACGAGGCCGGGCGCGGCTTTTCCTTTGTGCAGGACGGCCCGCTTGACATGCGGATGAGCCAGTCCGGCCCCAGCGCCGCCGATATCGTCAACACCGCCGAAGAAAAAACCATCGCCGATATTCTATATCAATACGGTGAGGAACGGCTGTCGCGCCGGATCGCCCGCAAGATCGTCAACGAACGGGCGCTGAACCCGATCACCACCACCGCTCAACTGGCCGCGATCGTTTCGGCCTGCCTGCCCCGTCCCAAGCCGGGGCAGGCGCATCCCGCCACCCGCAGTTTTCAGGCGCTGCGGATCGCCGTGAATGACGAATTGCGCCAATTGGTCGAAGGCCTCAGCGCCGCCGAACGCGCGTTAAAGCCCGGCGGCGTATTGGCGGTTGTGACCTTTCATTCGCTCGAAGACCGCATTGTTAAACGGTTTTTTCAGGCCCGTTCCGGCGACGGGCCGCGGGGCAACCGGTTTGCGCCGGAAACCACCAGCGATCTGCCCCGGTTTGAGCGCATGACCAAGAAATCCATCGGGCCAAGCGCGCGCGAACTGGCCGACAATCCGCGGTCCAGATCGGCAAAACTGCGGATGGCCCGCCGTCTGGACGCGCCCGCAGGACCGGTCGATGCCACCGAAATCGGTCTGCCTGCCTTGGCCTTGGAAGGGGTGAACTGATGCGCAGTTTGTTTTTTCTGATTCAGGCGCTGGGGGTGATCGCGCTGGCCTATTGGGCCTATAACGAAAACTATGCCACGCAGGATGCCTTGCGCCGGGTGGACCGGTTGAACCGGGACATCGGCGCCGCCCGGGAAAGCCTGGGCGTGTTGCGGGCGGAATGGGCCTATCTGAACCGCCCGGACCGGCTGCGCGAACTGGCGGATCTGAACTTTGAG
>JAURMY010000146.1 GCA_030830465.1 Alphaproteobacteria bacterium | reverse complement strand
TTATTAATAATCTTCCATATTTGTTGAAAACAAAAGGAAAATCACGACCATCACGTTCAGGATCAACAGCGCCAGATAAAGGGCGATCACAAAATCCATCTTGTTCTGAAACAGGTTCGGCCCCGGGATCACATTATGCACATAAAACACCGACAACATCATCGCGGTCAGCGCCTCGCCCGGAATGCCCAGGGCCAGCAGGGGGATCATCGCCGCCGCCGGAACCGCGTTGTTGGACGCCTCGGAGGCAATCAAACCCTCAGGATTGCCCTTGCCGAAAAGGTTCGGGGTCTTGGAGGTTTTTTGGGCATAAGTGTACGACAGAAACTGTGCGGTGAATTCGCCCACGCCCGGAATGATCCCCATCAAAACGCCAAAGGCGCTTGAGACGGTTGCCACCCGCTTGTGCTTGAACACTTCGCGCATGCCGATCCACAACCCGCCCTTGACCGGCGCCGCCTTCGGGCTTTCATCCGGTTCGATCAACAGCGAAAACGCCTGCGAAATCGCAAACAGGCCCAGAACCACCACGATCAGGTTGAACCCGCCGATCATCCAGCTCATGTCCACCTGTGAGGCCAGCCAGGAATCGTCAAAGGTGAACCGGCGGGTATATTTGATCGGTTCCAGCCCGACGGTTTGCAGGAAAATCCCCAGGCTGGCCATCATACCCGCGGCCAATACCCGCCCGCGATGGGCGGTGATCACAAGAATGATTCCAAGCAGCGCCGCCAGAAAAATCTCGCGGCTGCCGAACATCGGCGCGACATAGGCCAGAACCGGTGCCAGCAGGATCAGACACAGGATCGAAAACGTGCCGCCGTAAAACGATGCGGAATAGGCCAGCGACAGGGCCCGCTTGCCCTCGCCGCGCTGGGTCATCGGATAGCCGTCATAGGTGGTCAGGGCATTGACCGCCGTGCCCGGCGTGTTGATCAGAACGGCGGGAATGGCACCACCAAACATGCTGGAGCCGTAAATCCCCAAAAGCAGGGTCAGCCCCACGATCGGGTCCATGGAAAACGTCGCCGGCAACAGAATGGCAATGGCCACCGCCGGGCCAACGCCGGGGATCGCCCCGATGATCACGCCGCCGATAGAACCGATAAACAGTGCCGCGATCACGTCCCAGCGCAGCAGGATTTCAACGGCGGAAAGTAACAGATCCATGCCCTGCCCCTAGAAATTGATGATCATGAAACTGCGCAACCCGTTGGGCAGATATTCATAAATCGCGCCTCCGGGAATCTTCACCGGCAGGAACGATTTGAAAAACAGCACCGTCAACAGGCCGACACCCGCCGCCGCCAACAGGGTTTTCGGCTGTCGATAGCCGCGCCGATAGGCCAGAACCGGCGCGAAAATCAGGGTGGACAGAAGATAGCCGATCAGCGGCACCGCATGGACATAGATCATGAACCAGACCACATATTCGACCGAGCGGGTCCAAACAGCGGCTTCGGCCCATTCCCGACCCCAGTCGTCGCGGCGAAATCGCGTGGCAAAATGAAACAGCGCGAAAATCAGCATTCCGGCCAGACTGACAACCGGCCAGAACGCCGGTTGGGCGAAGAGTTTCGTGCCCTTGAACCACTGTACCTGCCAGGGGATCTGGCTGACCAGATAGGCCGACAGGATCAGGAAAAAGGCCGCGAACAGCACATCGCCTGAAACCGGTTTCTGGTTCTGCCCGGAATTTTCGCTCATCTCCGCCCCCTATGGAAAAGCCGGCCCGCGAACGGACCGGCCCGATGTCTTGCTGCTGTGAATTATTGCAGCAAAGCGTTCAGTTTGCCAACTTCGACAATGTCGCTTTCGATATGGGCTGCGGAAGCTGCCGCATCTTCCCAGTAAAAGGCGCCACCGGTTTGCTTGGCCACTTCCTGTGCGCGTGCGCTCATCACGGTTTCCCGGGCAACGGCGATGATCTTGTCACGCACGTCCTGCGGGGTTTCCTTGCGCACGAACAGACCGTTCCACAGAACCATGCCCAGGGTCGGATCGACTTCGCCCAGGGTGGGTGTGTTCGGGATCAACGGGATCCGGTCCTTGGTGATCGAGGCGAGGATATTCACCGTGTCAAGGCAGGGCAGGATCAGTTGCAGCGTGGTGTTGATCACGTCCGCATCGCCCGAGGCCAGGGTGTTGCAATCCAGATTGTCAAAGGCCGCTTCCGAACCCCAGTTGAACCCCTTGTTCTTGGCAAAGGCCATGGTCACCTTTGTCGGGATCAACGGGGCCCCGAAATGACCCAACGCCACGTCGTGGGATTTGGCATATTCAGCCAGTTCATTCATGGTTTTGTAAGGCGAGTTGCCCGCCGAAGCCAGAACGAAGGGATAGGTGATGAAGATGCCCAGCGGGTCGAATTTCGCCGGATCGAGTTCCGGTATACCGATCTGGTGGCCCAGAACCGGCACGCCCAGAACAAAGGAACCGATCGTGTAACCGTCTGCCGGGGCCTGTGCCACTTCAATGGCGCCGGGGAACGGGCCGCCGCCGCCGCCGGGCTTGTTCACAACCGCCGCCGGAACACCGTATTTGGCCTGAAAATCCTCGGCGATCATGCGGGTGATCACGTCTTCAAGGTCGCCCGGTGGCCAGGGCACGATAAAGGTCACCGGCTTTTCCGGATATTCGGCGACGGCCGGCGCAACCGCGCCCGCGACGCCCAGCGC
>JAURMY010000021.1 GCA_030830465.1 Alphaproteobacteria bacterium | reverse complement strand
TGGAAATCCATTTCCGCCGAATTTAGCCCTTTGCCGCAGGAAGGAAAAGCGAAACAGTGCATATTTGCTAATATGTTTGCAAAAGACCTCCGCTAATTGCAAATCCGCAAATTTTGCGGATGCCCCTTGCCGTTGCAAAGCCCCTGACGCACTGTGATACCGGCAAAGATCACGGCAAGGCATCCCATGCGTTCGGATATCACAATTCATATGGTCGGCGTGCATGCCGAGGGCGAGGTTGGCAATGTCATTCTGGGCGGCGTCGCCCCGCCCCCTGGCGCAAGTCTTTGGGAACAGCGCGATTTTCTCCACCGGGACGGCGCGCTGCGTGACCTCATCCTGAATGAGCCGCGCGGCGGCGTGTTCACCCATGCCAATCTGGTGGTTCCGGCGAAACACCCTGAGGCCGCCTTTGGGTTTCTGATTATGGAGCCGGAACACAGCCCGCCGATGTCCGGTTCAAATGCGATCTGCGTGGCGACAGCCCTGCTGGACACCGGCATGATCCCGATGGTCGAGCCTGAAACACATTTCACGCTGGAAGCACCCGCCGGGATGGTCGCCGTGACCGCCTATTGCAAGGACGGCAAGGCGCGCTCTGTTGAAGTGACCAATGTGCTGTCATTCGCCGACCGTCTGGATGCGGTGATCGAGGTTGATGGTTTGGGCAGTTTCACCGTCGATACCGCCTTTGGCGGTGACAGTTTCGTTTTGATCAACGCTCGGGATCTGGGGTTCGGCCTGCGTCAGGATGAGGCCCGCGACATTGCTGAAACCGGCGCGCGTATCACCCGGGCCGCCAATGAACAGCTTGGGTTTCAACATCCGACGGAGCCTTGGAACCACATTTCCTTTTGCCAGTTCACCGGGCCGCTTGATCGCGAGCACGGTATTTTAAGCGGGCAAAGCGCCGTGGTGATTGATCCGGGCAAGGTTGACCGCTCGCCCACGGGAACGGGTTGTTCCGCCCGGATGGCGGTTCTGGCGGCGCGGGGGGAAATGGCGGTTGGCGACAGGTTTATCGGCCGGTCCATCCTGAATTCCCGGTTTGAATGTGCGATCAAATCCAGTGCGGTTATCGGCAATCGTCCGGCGATCATTCCCACGATCCGGGGGCGGGCCTGGATCACGGGCATTCACCAGATCCTGCGCGACCCTGAAGATCCCTGGCCGCGCGGCTACCGGCTGACGGACACCTGGCCGAAAATGCAGGGGCGGCCGGGATAGGGTCGAATATTATTGTTGCATTTGCAATGGACACTGCCGGATTGCAGGCCTAAACCTTGAGAATGAGTGGCCTTCCCAAATCTGTTTACCTTGACCGGCGGACCCCGCCCCACATCACCACGCTGGTGCTGTTGTCGGGGCTGTCGGCCCTGTCGATGAATGTTTTCCTACCGTCGCTTCCGAACATGGCCGCATATTTCAACACGGATTATGCGCTGATGCAGCTTTCGGTGACGCTGTATCTTGGCTTGACGGGATTGTTGCAACTGATCATCGGACCGCTGTCAGACCGGTACGGGCGCAGGCCGGTTATCCTGACCGGCGTTACAATTTTCCTTCTGGCCAGTGTCGGCTGTTTGCTGGCTACCACAATCGAGCAGTTTTTGTTTTTCAGAATGATGCAAACCGCGATTGCGATCGGCATGGTCCTGTCGCGCGCGATTGTGCGCGACATTGTGCCAACCGAACAGGCCGCCAGCATGATCGGCTATGTCACGATGGGCATGTCAGTGGTGCCGATGATCGCCCCCGCAATCGGCGGCTATCTGGACGACTTTTTCGGCTGGCAGGCGAACTTTTCGATGTTGTTCGTGGTTGGCGTGGTCATCGGCGCGGTGATCTGGTTTGACCTTGGCGAAACCAACCAGCACAAATCGGTCTCGTTCACGGCACAGATACGCGACTATCCGGAACTGTTCGGGGCGCGCCGGTTTTGGGGTTACAGCCTGACAGCGGCATTTGCCTCGGGGTCGTTCTTTGCCTTTCTGGGGGGTGCGCCCTTCGTTGGCACGCATGTATTTCAACTTCCGCCCTCGGAACTGGGGATGTATTTCGGCACCGTTTCCATCGGCTATATGACCGGCAACTTTCTGTCCGGGCGCTATTCGACGCGGTTCGGGATCAACAACATGATGCTGTTTGGCTGTTACATCATGTTGTTTGGCGTTGTCGGGTCGGTACTGGTGCTGGCTGTGGGCTTTGCCCACCCGATCACTTTTTTCGGCGCGATGGTTTTCGTTGGTCTGGGCAACGGCATGACCTTGCCCAATGCCAATGCGGGACTGGTTTCGGTGCGGCCCAACCTTGCGGGCAGCGCCTCGGGTCTTGGCGGGGCGATCCAGTTGCTGGGTGGCGCGTCGCTGGCCGGTCTTGCCGGTGCGATCCTTACGCCGACTTCCGGCGCCTATCCGCTTTTGTATCTGATGATCGCAACCACGATCCTGGCCATTGCCGTGATTTTATACATCATCCGGGTTGAGAAACAGGCCGGCGCGCTTCAGCAGGTTGATTTTCCCCATGGCGGTGATCAGCCCTGACATCCGTTCCGGGCCTTGCCCGAGCGGTTTGCAAAGCCTAAGATCGGGTTTGTAAATCTGCAAATTTCGGGATGGCTATGGCAACGCAGAAACTTTACGCCGGGGTCAAACTGCGCGAAACCCGGATGCGGCTTAACCTCAGTCAGAAAGATTTCGCTGAGCGTCTGTCGGTTTCGCTGCCCTATCTCAATCAGATGGAAAACAACCGGCGACCCGTCTCTACCGGCGTGGTTCTGGCGCTGGCGCAGGAGTTCGGCTTTGACGTGACCGAACTGTCGACCGGCGACAGCGAACGCATGGTGGCCGACATGCGCGAGGCGCTGGCCGATCCGGTCTTTGCCGATACGGCCCCCCCTTTGGCCGATCTGCGCCTGACCGCGGCCAATGCCCCCGCCCTTGCCCGCGCCTTTCTGGCCCTGCACCGGGCCTATACCGAAAGCCAGGAAAGGATGGCCAGCCTTGACGAAAAGCTGGGTCATCAGGATCGCCCCGCCGCGTTTTCGCCGTGGGAGGAGGTTCGGGATTTCTTTCATTATTGCGACAACTATATCGACGCGGTGGATCGCGCGGCCGAGCGGTTTGCCGGTCAGATCGGACTGGGCGGAAAATCCGGGTTTGAGGCGCTGACGCGCTATTTGCATTCGCGCGACATCGCCGTTGCTCTGGCACCGGACGCGCCGATGCGCCGGTACGACAAGGAAGCGCGCGTGCTGCATCTTTCGTCCCGCGCGACGGATTCCAGCAGGGTGTTCCAGATCGCGCATCAATGTGCGTTATGGGATCAACACGAACTGATCGAGGCGACGCTGGATCTGGGCCGGTTCCAATCCGATCAGGCTAGGGCGATCTGTAAGATCGGGCTTGCGAATTATTTCGCCGGCGCGGCGGTGCTGCCCTATACGGATTTTCTGGCCGCAGCGCGCGAGACGCGTCACGATCTG
>JAURMY010000145.1 GCA_030830465.1 Alphaproteobacteria bacterium | reverse complement strand
TGTCTGCCACACCACCTATCGCAACGATTTTCGGCGGTTCAGGATTCGTCGGTCGCTATATTGCCAGACGGCTGGCCAAGGACGGTTGGCGCGTGCGCGTTGCGGTGCGCCGCCCGAACGAGGCGATGTTCGTGCGCACCTATGGCACCCCAGGGCAGGTGGAGCCGATCCAGACCAATATCCGTGACGAGGCTTCGACCCGCGCGGCCATTGTCGGGGCGGATGCGGTGATCAATTGCGTCGGCATTCTGGCGCAGGCCGGGCGGCAGAAATTCGAGGCGGTGCATCATGTGGCGGCCGGACGCATCGCGCGGTTGGCTGCCGAGGCCGGTGTCGCGCATTTGGTGCATGTGTCGGCGTTGAACGCCAACCCGGACAGCCGCAGCGCCTATGCCGCCAGCAAGGGCCGTGGCGAAGCGGCGGTTCTGGCGGCGTTTCCCTCGGCGGTGATCCTGCGGCCGTCGGTGATTTTCGGGGCCGAGGACGATTTTTTCAACCGTTTCGCACGGATGGCACGGTTTACGCTGGTGCTGCCGCTGGTCGGGGCGGAAACCATGTTTCAGCCGGTCTATGTGGATGATGTCGCAAGGGCGGCGGTCATGGGGGCGAACGGACAGGCACCTGCGGGCATTTACGAAATCGGCGGACCGGTGGCGCGCAGTTTCCGCAACCTGATGCGCGGAATGCTGCGGGTGGTGCGGCGCAAACGGCAGTTGATCAACATCCCGTTTGGCATTGCGCGGATCAATGCCTGGTTTCTGGATATGGCGCAGGCGGCCAGTGGCGGCCTGTTCGTCAACACCATTCTGACCCGCGATCAGGTCATTTTGCTGGCCGAGGACAGTGTCATCAGCGAAGACGCCCGGCGGCTGTCGGATCTGGGGATCGAGCCGACCCCGATGGAGGCGGTTCTGGACAGTTATCTTTATTGCCATCGCCCCAGCGGACAATATGATGCGATCATGGAATCGGCCAAGAATTTGCATAAGGCCGTCTAACCGCCAAAGGCAATCAACATGACAGACAGTACCACGCTGACGGCCCTTTTTCTGGGCCTGGTCGAGGGTCTGACCGAATTCATTCCGGTTTCTTCCACCGGTCATTTGTTATTGGCGGCGCATTTCCTGGGATTTGAATCCGCCGGCAAGACGTTTGAAGTGGTGATCCAGCTGGGCGCGGTTCTGGCGGTTGTGGTGGCCTATTTCGGCAAGCTGGTTTCGGTGTTTGGCACCGCGCATAAAAGTGCGGCGTCACGGCGGTTCATTCTGTCGGTTCTGGTGGCCTTTTTGCCGGCTGTGGTGATCGGGATTCTGGCGCATGACCTGATCAAGAAAGTGCTGTTTGAAACGCCCAGCCTGATTGCGATCATGCTGATCCTTGGCGGTGTGGTTTTGATTTACGTGGACCGCATCGCGCCCGAGCCCCGTTTCAAGGACGCGATGAAATTTCCCGTTCCAATGGCGTTTCTGATCGGGGTGATCCAGTGTCTGGCGATGATCCCGGGCGTATCGCGCAGCGGGGCAACGATTGTCGGGGCGCTTATGCTGGGGTCGGATCGCCGGGCGGCGGCCGAGTTTTCCTTCTTCTTGTCCATGCCGACGATGTTGGGCGCCTTTGTCTATGACCTTTACAAAAACCGCGACGTTCTGGACGCAACTGCGTTGAACGAGATCGTTCTGGGATTTGTCATGGCGTTTATAGCCGGTCTTTTGGTGGTACGCTGGGTGCTGGGCTATGTCAGCCGGAACGGCTTTGCCCTGTTTGGCTGGTGGCGAATCATCGTCGGGTTCGCGGCCTTGGCCGGGCTTTGGCTGGTTTGACGTCACGTAAGTAAGTAATGCTGTCCTATATTCTGTGAAAAATCACTGTGCCAAGGGACGGTGGCCGAAAATTGTTGAATATAGGTCAGTATACGTGACTTTAATTGCAGATCGAACTGAATTAAAAGCAAACTCCGAAGAACAAAAGGGACGGGTTTGCTATGGCTGTTCAGAAGATGCTGAAATTCGTGGATGTCAGCCGGGATATGCCGGGCAAGCGTGACGCTGGCCAGCGCAACCGCGACTATCACGAAATCTATGCGGAATACGCCGACGCCAAGGCCAAAGAGCAATCCAGCCGCTGTTCGCAATGTGGCGTGCCCTTTTGCCAAAGCCATTGCCCCTTGCACAACAACATCCCTGACTGGCTGTTGATGACAGCCGAGGGCCGTCTGGAAGAGGCTTATGGCATCAGCCAAGCCACCAACACCTTCCCGGAAATCTGTGGCCGTATCTGTCCGCAGGATCGCCTGTGCGAAGGCAATTGCGTGATCGAACAGTCCGGCCACGGCACCGTGACAATCGGATCAATCGAAAAATACATCACCGACACCGCCTGGGAAAAAGGCTGGGTCAAGCCGATTGCGCCCCATGCCGAGCGCGCTGAAAAAGTGGCAATTATCGGCGCCGGTCCCGGCGGCCTTGCCGCGGCGGATGTGCTGCGCCGTGCCGGTGTGCAGGTCACGGTCTATGACCGGTACGACCGCGCCGGCGGGTTGATGACCTATGGTATCCCCGGCTTCAAACTGGAAAAAGACATCGTGATGCGCCGGGTCAAACAACTGGAAGATGGCGGCGTGAAAATCGTTCTGAACTGCAATGTCGGGACCGATATCAGCTTTGCCGAATTGCGGGCGCAAAATGATACGGTTCTGATTGCGACCGGCGTTTACAAATCCCGCGATCTGGGCGGGCCGGGTGCCGGGCTGGGCGGTATCGTCAGGGCCATTGACTATTTGACCGCCAGCAACCGGCTGAACTTCGGTGACCAAGTGCCAGAAATTGACAGCGGCGTTCTGTCGGCCAAGGGTAAAAAGGTGGTCGTGATCGGCGGCGGCGACACCGCCATGGACTGTGTTCGCACCGCCATCCGGCAGGGTGCCGAAAGCGTGAAATGCCTGTATCGCCGCGACCGCGCGAACATGCCGGGCAGCCAGCGGGAAACCGCGAATGCCGAGGAAGAAGGCGTTGAATTCGTCTGGCTGGCGGCCCCGAAAGGCTTTGTCGGCGACGGCACCGTTTCGGGTGTGCGGGTGGCCAAGATGCGGCTGGGCGCACCGGATGCGACCGGACGCCAAAGCCCCGAGGAAATTGACGGCGCAGACTACACCGAAGACGCCGATCTGGTGATCAAGGCCCTGGGGTTTGAACCGGAAGACCTGCCCGCCTTGTGGGATGAAAAGGATCTGCCGGTGACCCGCTGGGGCACGGTCAAAACCGATTACCGGACCGAGGCGACCCCGATGCCGGGTGTCTATGCCGTGGGCGATATCGTGCGCGGCGCGTCGCTGGTTGTCTGGGCGATTGCCGACGGCCGGAATGCCGCTGCCAATATCCTCAGGGCCTTTGACGCCGCCAAAGCCGTGGCAGCGGAATGATGGCCGGGCGCGGTTACATCACCGCCGGCTGGTGGGGCTATTTCCTCTGCGCGGCGATTTACGTGATCGCTGGCCTTCGGGCGGGCGACTGGCTGGGCCTTGTCGGGTCCGTATTCTTTTTGCTGGCGACGGTCAGCTTCATGATTCACCACGCGCGATTTGGCGGCAACGCCGAAACCGAAGACAAATGACCATTACCGATTCCCAACCGGCCATATGCCGGAAACCGGACCAAAACCAACGAGGGACAGGCCATGACGAAATTTGATGCAGCATGGGTGAAAGCCGAAGAAGCCAAGCGCGCCAAACTGGCCGCGACCGGGATGTACCGCGAAGAGGACGAACACGCCTCCTGTGGTGTTGGTCTGGTCGTGTCGATCAATGGGAAACCATCGCGCAAAGTGGTTGAAAACGGCATCGACGCGCTAAAGGCTGTCTGGCACCGCGGCGCTGTGGACGCCGACGGGAAAACCGGCGACGGGGCGGGCATTCACGTTCAGATTCCTGTGCCGTTCTTTTACGACCAGATCCGCCGCACCGGGCACGAACCCGACATGGATCAGCTGATCGCGGTCGGTCAGGTGTTTCTGCCCCGCACCGATTTCGGCGCACAGGAAACCTGCCGCACGATCGTGGAATCCGAAGTTTTGCGGATGGGGTATTACATCTATGGCTGGCGACATGTGCCGGTTGATGTGACCTGTCTGGGTGACAAGGCCAACGCGACCCGCCCTGAGATTGAGCAAATCCTGATTTCCAACATCAAAGGCGTCGACGAAGAGACCTTTGAGCGCGAGCTTTACATCATTCGCCGCCGGATTGAAAAAGCCGCCGCCGCCGCCCAGATCAACGGGCTTTACATCTGTTCGCTGTCCTGCCGGTCGATCATTTACAAAGGCATGATGCTGGCCGAACAGGTCGCCGTGTTTTACCCCGACCTGATGGATGCACGGTTTGAAAGCGCCTTTGCGATTTATCACCAGCGTTATTCCACCAACACTTTCCCGCAATGGTGGCTGGCGCAACCCTTCCGTATGCTGGCCCATAACGGCGAGATCAACACGTTAAAGGGCAACCTGAACTGGATGAAATCGCACGAAATCCGCATGTCGTCGGATGCGTTTGGCGACCATGCGGAGGACATCAAACCGATTGTGGCCCAAGGCTCCAGCGACAGCGCGGCGCTTGATGCGGTGTTTGAAGTGATGGTGCGCGCCGGGCGCAATGCGCCGATGGCAAAGACCATGCTGGTGCCGGAAAGCTGGTCCAACTCGACCATCGAAATCCCGAAGCCCTGGCAGGATATGTACGCCTATTGCAACTCGGTGATGGAACCATGGGACGGCCCCGCCGCTCTGGCGATGACCGATGGCCGCTGGGTTTGCGCCGGGCTTGACCGGTCGGGCCTGCGGCCGATGCGCTATGTGGTGACGGGTGACGGGCTGGTGATCGCTGGTTCCGAGGCCGGAATGGTGCCGACAGATGAAACCAGGGTGCGGGAAAAAGGCGCTTTGGGACCGGGGCAGATGCTGGCCGTGGATATGGCCGAAGGCCGCCTGCTGCATGACGCCGAGTTGAAGGATGAACTGGCCCAGTTGCTGCCTTTTGGCAAATGGGTCGGCTCGATCACCGATCTGGAAGACGAAAAGGCCACCCTGCGCGAAGTGCCGCTGTTCACTGGCGGCGAGTTGCGCAAGCGGCAGATCGCTGCGGGGTACACCATTGAAGAGATGGAACAAATCCTGCATCCAATGGCCGAAGACGCCAAGGAAACGCTGGCCTCGATGGGGGATGACACGCCGTCAGCGGTGTTGTCTGACATGTACCGGCCGCTGTCGCATTTCTTCCGGCAGAACTTTAGCCAGGTCACGAACCCGCCGATCGACAGCCTGCGCGAATACCGGGTGATGAGCCTGAAAACCCGGTTCGGCAACCTGAAGAACGTGCTGGACCAGGACAACTCCCAGACCGAAATTCTGTCGATGGACAGCCCGTTTGTGTCCAACGGCAAATTCATGGCGATGGTCAAGCATTTCGGCGCTGCCGTTGCCGAAATCGACTGTACATTCGCGGTGAGCGGCGGTGCGAACGCCTTGCAGCAGGCCCTGAACCAGGTCCGGGCCGAGGCCGAAG
>JAURMY010000144.1 GCA_030830465.1 Alphaproteobacteria bacterium | reverse complement strand
GCGGGTGAGGTTTTTGTCGACGGCGTTCCGGTGAACTTTCACGCCCCGGCCGAAGCCCGCGTGCACGGTATTGAAACCGTTTACCAGAACCTGGCCTTGGCGGATCATCTGGACGTGCCGGCAAACATCTTCCTTGGTCGCGAGGAACTGCTGTTCAAATTCGGGCCGCTGTCCTGGCTGAACAAAAAGGCGATGCGCAACCGTGCGGTCGAGTTGCTGGAGAAAACCGGCATCAAGATTCCCGATCTGACTCAGCCGGTTTCCGGCATGTCCGGCGGTCAGCGCCAATGCGTTGCAATCAGCCGCGCGGCGGGCTGGGGTTCAAAGCTGATTATCATGGACGAACCCACCGCCGCCCTGGGCATTCAGGAAACGACGCGGGTGGAAAACATCATTCGCGGCCTGAAAAAACGCGGTGTGCCGGTTATCATCGTGTCGCACAACTTGCGGCAGGTGTTTAATCTGGTGGACCGGATCGTGGTCTTCCGTCAGGGTCGGATTGCCGGGGTTCTGGATGCCAAAAAAGCCAGCGGAAACGATGTTGTCGCAATGATCACGGGTGTGGATCAGGGCGTTCACGAAGGCGCAAGTTACATCTGACCCACAGACCGGAACAACTGAGACTTGAGATGCTGATCGGAATAGACCCATTGTTAAGCCCTGACTTGCTGGCCACGTTGCGGGCTATGGGGCATGGCGACGAAATCGCCCTGGTCGACGGCAATTATCCGGCGCAGGAACACGCGCGGCGTCTGATCCGGGCGGACGGATTTCATTTGATCCCGGTCCTGCGGGCCATTCTCAGCCTGCTGCCGATTGATGACTTTGTCGATCAGCCGATTTTCCGCGCCGTCAACAGCCGCACACCGGACCGGCCCGATCCGATCCATACCGCAATTTCGGACTGTTGCGCAGAATTTGCCGGCGGTGCAAAAGTGACGCCGCTGCCACCGGACGCCTTTTATCAGCGGGTGCGGTCAGCCCATACAATTGTCGCCACAAGCGAACCACAGCTGTATGGCAACGTGATATTGCGAAAAGGCGTCATTCGCCCTGCGGTCGAGGGCGCGACGCCAACCCACAGGCTTGGTGATCTTTCTCAGGCCAAGGCATCAGTTTAAGCAAAGGCTATGGAAGAAACGCTCAGCGAACAGCCCCAGGAAGACCCGGTCGAACGTCGTTTCGGATCGAATCAGGTTGGGGTCAAGCAGTTCAACGAACGGCTGATTCTGGATATCATCCGCCAGTCCGGCCCGATGAGCAAAGCCGACATTTCGCGCATCACCAAATTGTCGGCACAAACCGTCACCGTTATCGTCAACCGCCTGATCACAGACGGATTCCTTCTGAAGAATCAATCGGTCAAAGGGCGGATCGGCCAGCCTTCCACACCGATATCACTGGACCCGGACGGTGCTGTATCCATCGGCATCAAACTGGGACGCCGGTCGCTTGACGCGGTTACAATGTCTTTCACGAACCAGATCATCGGAAAAAGATCGCTGTTTTATGAATACCCGGATTGCGACCGTGTGTTCAGTTGGATCAGGGAAAACACCCGCAGCCTGATTGCGGACCTGACGCCGCGACAATCAGAGCGTCTGGCCGGTGTCGGTGTCGCGACTCCCTATATGCTGGAAGGCTGGGAGGGGGTTGTCGGGGCACCCAAAGGGGCGATGGCAAAATGGAAAGGTGTCGATATCGGTCAAAGGATCGAGTCGGATCTGTCGATGCCGGTTCACATTCTCAACGATGCCTCCGCCGCCTGTCTGGCGGAAATGTCGATCGGCGACACGTCAAAGGCGACGTCTTTTCTGTATTTTTACATCGGAACTTTTGTCGGTGGCGGCATCGTCACCAATGGCAAACTGTTCACCGGCCTGACCGGAAACGCCGCTGCATTGGGGTCCATTCCATTGCATATGATCACTGAAACCGGGCGGGTTCCGCCACCGCAGTTGATCGAGGCGGCCTCAATTCACCGGTTGGAGGCCATGGCCGAAGCTGCCGGGCTGGATCGCCAGACATTTTACAGCGACAAGCCGGTGACCGAAGCCGCAATGAACATTTTCAGGGTCTGGGCGATTGACGCTTCGTCTTCCCTTGCCTTTGCGATCATTGCCGGTCAGTCGTTTCTGGACACGGGGCTGGTGATCATCGACGGAAATCTGTCGCGCGATCTGCTGGATATCTTGATTGATGATATCCGGGCGCAGATGCAACGCTATGACCAGCAGGGCATCGAAGCGCCACAGATCAAGGCCGGGCATCTGGGCAACGACGCCCGCGCCAAGGGCGGCGCAATTCTGCCGCTGCATGCAAATTTTGCGCCTGACAACAATGTGTTGCTGAAGATCCGCTAGAGCGAAATGCGTTTAACCTGAATCACCAAACGCTGCCTGAAATCAAAGATTTCAACGCGTCAGGTGATGCAATTTGCGGCACGTAAAACGCAATACGCCTTGGTCCTTAGGCCAGGGCCTGTTCAAGCGCCGCCAGACTGGGCGGGTTACAGCCTTTTTCCTGGCAATTCAGTGCTGCCGCCTGCGATGCGACGGTCAGGCAACGGGCCACCTGATCCAGCGACAAGGCTTGCACGCCCGCATGTGAAACGGCCGCCAGATCAATCAATTGCCGCAACAGCGTGGCCATGAACGTGTCACCCGCCCCCACGGCATCAACGAAGGGATCAACTTTTGCAGCGGGAATGCTGCACTGTCCGGCGTTTGAAACCGCCACCGCGCCTTTTTCGGCGCGGGTGATCACAATAAGCGCGGCAATCGTTTTCTTGCGGATCAGTGCGACGGCGGCGTCAAAATCGCGCCCCGGGTAAAGCCATTCCAGATCCTCATCGCTGAGCTTCAGGACATCGGAATGCTGAAACATCCGTTCAAGGCGGGCGATATAGGTATCGCGGTCCGAAATCAGCGACGGGCGCACATTCGGATCAAGCGATGTCAACAATCCGTCCCGATGGCATTGCGCAAAAAAGCTTTCCCAGTGACCGGCGTCATCGCCGCCGACCAAGGCCAAGGACCCGACATGAAATATCCGGGCCCCGGCAGGCAATGCAGCGGCCAGTTGCGCCGGGTCAATCTGACGTTCTGCGGTGCCTTCGCGGTAAAATTCGTATCGTGTATGCCCGCCATCAAGCGAAACAACCGCCAGCGATGTGGGCTCCGGGCGGCGACCACCGGCCAGTGTCACATGGCTTTCGGTCAGGCGGTCTGCCAGCAAAAGGCCCAGGGAATCCTGTGACACCGGGGTAAGATAGGCCGTCGGCACACCCTGACGGGCGCAAGCGATGGCGCAATTGAACGGGGAGCCGCCGGGAATTGCCGCATAGGAAACCCGGGGCAAAGCGTCTTTCTCCTGCACCAGATCAATCAGATTTTCGCCACCGACAGCAATCACGTTTCTCTCCTGACCAAAGGCATTTCTTTTGGGTGCCGGGCAGATTTCCGCGCTGATCCGCAGGGAGTCCCGACCCGTTTCCAATCGCCTGTGTTGTCGGTGGGGTCAAGTCGTCCGGCGCGGTGTCGCCCTGTAAAAGCACAAAATCTGACCGGAATCCCCTAGGTCTTGGCGCAAATCAGCGCCAGCGTTTCAAGAAGCGGACGCGCGCCGTCGTCGGGCACCGCCAGCCGCGCGGCATTTGACACCATGGCCGGGATCCGATCCGCGTTCTCCCGGACAAGCGCGGCAAAGGCAGCGGTCTGTGCAAAGTCATAAAGGATTGCCTGCTGCACCTGTTCAGCGTCCAGTTCCGACCGTTTTATGGCGTCTCGTAACCTGGATCTGGCGGTGTCG
>JAURMY010000143.1 GCA_030830465.1 Alphaproteobacteria bacterium | reverse complement strand
TCTTCAAACGGGATCAGGCCGCCCGGCTGAAAGGTCACGATATTGACATGTATGTCGTGGCGCATGTCGTTCGGGTCGGCAAAGCGCGTGGTCGCCCAGCGCCCTTGGGTATCGGGCATGGCAATCGGGGCAACGTCGCTGTCGCGGGTGACAAAGGCCTCGGGGCGCTCAATGCCCGGCACATCCTCATAGGATTTGCGGATCCAGTGGAACCCCAGCGCCGCCTTGCCCGGGTTCGTCACCGCCCAGGTCGCTCCGGCGGGAATATAGGCGTATCCGCCCGCCTCCAACGCATGATCCGCCCCGTTCAAGCGCAAAGCCATCGTGCCGCTGGTCACAAACAATACCGCTTCGGCCTGCGGATCGGGTTCCGGCAAGTCGGAGCCGCCACCGGGGGCGACCTCCATCACATATTGCGCGAAGGTTTCGGCAAACCCCGTCAATGGGCGCGCAATGATCCAGGCGCGGGTCTTGTCCCAATGTGGCAGGTTTGATGTCACGATATCGCGCATCACGCCTTTGGGAAGAAACGCATAGGCCGTGGTGAAAACCGCACGTCCGGTCATCAGATCGGTTTGCGCGGGCAGACCGCCGGGCGGGGAGGCATAGATGCTTTTGGTCATGTGATCCGTCAAAATAGGGCCTGCACCAGCTAAAACCCTTGCGGGGCAGAGGTCAAGCAACGCCGGACGCCCCGCCACCGCAAGATTGAAAAGGCGTGGCCGTATGAAGCGGCCACAGGCTGGTTACTTTTGCGCCGCTGCTTCGATCTTGTCCTGGGTCTTAGTTTCAAAATCACTGGCGTCATGGCGTTCACGCAACTGATGTTCCAGCGGGCCAGAGGCGCGGTTCACCATGCGCCCCCGGATCGCCGCCGGGCGTTTGGCGATTTCGTCCGCCCAGCGCACGACGTTCTTGTAAGACACCACATCCAGAAACTCGCCCGCGTCATATGTCAGGCCCTTGGCCAGCGCCCCGTACCAGGGCCAGATCGCCATGTCGGCAATGGTGTAATCATCGCCGGTCATATAGCGCCGGTCGGCCAGATTGCGGTCCAGCACATCCATCTGGCGCTTGACCTCCATCGCATAGCGGTTGATCGGATATTCCATCTTGTAAGGCGCATAGGCATAAAAATGCCCGAACCCGCCGCCCAGAAACGGCGCTGAGCCCATCTGCCAGAACAGCCAGGACAGGCATTCCGCCCGCAAGGCCGGATCAGTGGGAATGAATTCCCCGAATTTCTCGGCCAGATACATCAGGATCGCACCGCTTTCAAACACCCGCGTGGGCGGAGTGGTTGAGTGGTCCATCAAGGCCGGAATTTTGCTGTTGGGATTCACCTCGACAAAACCCGAGGAAAATTGATCGCCCTGCCCGATATTGACCAGCCAGGCATCGTATTCCGCGCCTTTGTGGCCCAAGGCCAGCAATTCCTCCAGCATCAGCGTCACCTTGACCCCATTGGGCGTCGCCAACGAATAGAGCTGGAACGGGTGTTTGCCGACCGGCCGGTCCTTGTCATGGGTCGCCCCGGCGATGGGCCGGTTGATGCTGGCGAACTGACCGCCGCTTTCCTTGTCCCAGGTCCAGACTTTGGGCGGAACGTATTCGGTTTTGTCGGTCATTTCTGTGTGTCCTGTAAGGTTAGCCGCCGGAACCTAAGGGGATTGGACGACAAGGGTCAAGGCGCAGGGCGCAGGCGATCCCAAATTCGTGATGCACAAGTGATGCCGAGTTGGATAGTCTGGCGAGGTTAAAGGGGGAAATAGACATGCAACCGGGCGCATTTTCACTTTCACTTGCGGTGAAAGATATCGAAGTTTCAAAAACCTTTTATGGACATCTGGGGTTTTCAGCCGTCGCAGGCGACGCCTCTCAGGGCTGGTTGATCCTTCAGGCAGGGACCGTAACCATAGGCCTGTTTCAGGGAATGTTGGCGTCCAACATGATGACGTTCAACCCCGGCTGGGATTCCAAGGGAAAAGCATTGGCAGTCTTTGAAGACATCCGGCTGTTGCAGAAAAAATTCCAGAATGCCGGGATCGCGATTCCCAAACCAATTGATCCCGAAGGGTCAGGCCCGGCAAGTTTTTCGATTGCCGACCCGGACGGAAATGCGATCCTTTTCGATCAGCATGTCTGATCCTTTGGCGTGATCGCGAAATCAGGCCGGATGATTTGCCCGCCAGTGCCGCGCAATCTCCAGACGGGTGGTGACCCAGACATCTTTATGCCCCCGCACATGCTCGAGGAACCGCGCCAGAGAGGCCGCGCGCCCCGGGCGGCCCACCAGACGGCAATGCAGACCGACCGACAGCATCTTGCCGCCCTCGGCATAAAGCACGTCAAAACTGTCTTTCAGATAGGCAAAGAACTGGTCGCCGGAATTGAACCCCTGTGGCGAGGCAAAGCGCATGTCATTGGCGTCAAGCGTATAGGGCACCATCAGAAACGGGCCGTCCGGGCCTTTGATGTAATAGGGCATCTCATCGGCATAGGTGTCGGCGGAATATTCAAATCCCGCTTCCATCGACAGCTTGTGGGTATTTTCCGACGACCGGCCATGATAAATCCCCGCCGGGCGGCGCCCGACGATTTTGGTGTGAATACGGATCGCCTCGGCGATATGGTCCCGTTCCACATCTTCAGGCACATTCCTGTAGTCGATCCATTTCAGCCCGTGGGTGGCGATTTCCCATCCGGCGGCGTTCATCGCCGC
>JAURMY010000142.1 GCA_030830465.1 Alphaproteobacteria bacterium | reverse complement strand
TTGCTCGAGCGCAAACAATTGACATGCGGCACAACATGGCATGCGGCTGGTTTGATTGCGCAATTGCGGGCGACGCAGAATATGACCCGCTTGGCGAAATATTCGGCGGATCTTTACACCGGGCTTGAGGCCGAAACCGGCGTTGCCACCGGGATGCGGACGGTCGGGTCCGTCTCGGTTGCGCTGACGGACGAGCGGCTGGAGGAACTTTACCGCAACGCCGCCATGGCGCGGGCCTTTGGCGTTCCGGTCGAGGAATTGTCGCCCGCCGAGGTCAAGGATCGCTATCAGCACCTGAATCTTGACGGGGTCAAGGGGGGCGTCTGGCTGCCGACCGACGGGCAAGGCGATCCGGCCAACATCGCCCAGGCCCTGGCCAAGGGCGCACGCAACCGGGGCGCCGTGGTGGCCGAGCGGGTGCGGGTGACCGGGGTTGATGTTGCGGGCCGCCGTGCGACCGGCGTGACATGGGAAAGCGGCGGTGAACAGGGCCGGATCGAGGCTGAGCATGTGATCAATTGCGGCGGCATGTGGGGCCATGAGGTTGGCCGGATGGCCGGCGTAAACGTGCCGCTGCATGCCTGTGAGCATTTCTATATCGTGACCGAGCCGATCCCCGGCCTGACCCAGATGCCGGTGCTGCGGGTGCCGGATGAATGCGCCTATTACAAGGAAGACGCGGGCAAATATCTGCTGGGCGCGTTTGAACCGGTCAGCAAAACCTGGGGCATGAAAGGCATCCCGGCGGATTTCGAATTTGACCAGTTGCCCGAGGATTTCGACCATTTTGAACCGATCCTTGAGCGCGCGGTGAACCGCCTGCCAATGCTGGCGGATGCAGGCATTCACACGTTCTTCAACGGGCCGGAAAGTTTCACGCCGGATGACGCCTATAACCTGGGGCAGTCGTTGGAAGTGGACAATTTTTGGGTTGCCGCCGGGTTCAACTCGATCGGCATTCAATCGGCGGGCGGGGCCGGCATGGCGCTGGCGCAATGGATGCAGGACGGGCAAAGGCCGTTTGATCTGGGCGATGTCGATGTCGCCCGCAACCAGCCGTTTCAGGGCAACAAGACCTATCTGTTTGAGCGGTCAAAGGAAACTTTGGGCCTGCTTTACGCCGACCATTTCCCCTATCGCCAGAAGGCCACCGCGCGCGGGGTGCGGCGCACGCCGTTTCACCAGCACTTGTTGGACCGGGGCGCGGCGATGGGCGAGATCATGGGCTGGGAACGCGCCAACTGGTTTGCCAATCCGGGGCAGGAACCGGAATACACTTATTCCTGGAAGCGGCAGAACTGGTTTGAAAATGCCGCCGCCGAGCATCGCGCGGTGCGCGGCAATGTCGGCATGTATGACATGTCTTCGTTCGGCAAATTGCGGGTCGAGGGGCCGGATGCGGAAGCGTTCCTGAACCATATCTGCGGGGCTGACATGGCGGTGCCTGCGGGCAAGATCGTCTATACCCAGTTTCTGAACAGCCGTGGCGGGATCGAGGCGGATGTGACCGTGACCCGGCTGAGCGAAACCGCCTATCTGGTGGTGACCCCGGCGGCGACACGGTTGGCGGATCAGACCTGGATGCAGCGTCACGCGGGCGAGCGCCGCGTCGTCGTCACCGATGTGACCGCCGGCGAGGGGGTTCTGGCGGTGATGGGACCAAAGGCGCGGGACCTGATGCAAAAGGTCAGCCCGAACGACTTTTCCAATGCAACCAACCCGTTTGGCACCGCGCAGACGATCGAGATCGGCATGGGTCTGGCCCGGGCGCACCGGGTGTCCTATGTGGGCGAGCTGGGTTGGGAGATTTACATGTCAGCCGACATGGCGGGCCATGTGTTTGAAACCCTGTGGGAAGCGGGCGCCGAACTGGACCTGAAGCTGTGCGGCATGCATATGATGGACAGTTGCCGGGCGGAAAAGGCGTTCCGCCATTTCGGCCATGACATCACCTGCGAGGATCATGTGCTGGAGGCGGGTCTGGGCTTTGCGGTGAAAACCGGCAAACCGGATTTCATCGGGCGCGACGCGGTTCTCAGAAAGCGCGAGGCGGGACTGGAGCGGCGGATGGTGCAGTTCCTGCTGGAGGATCCCGTACCTCTGGTCTATCACAACGAACCCTTGCTGCGCGACGGCAAGATCGTGAGCTTTTTGACTTCGGGCGCTTATGGCCATCATCTGGGCGGTGCGGTCGGCATGGGCTATGTGCCGTGCAAGGGCGAAAGCGTGGCCGAGGTTCTGGCGTCGGATTACGAGGTGGATGTGGCCGGGGTGCGGGTGAAAGCACGGGCATCAATCGCGCCGCTTTACGATCCGAAAAGCGAAAGGGTGAAGGCCTGAGGCGGTTCTCCCGCCAGGCTTTGCCTGTTGGGCCGGGCCGGGGGCGCCGCCCCCGGACCCCCGGAGTATTTAGGGAACAAAGATGACGGATGCGGGGACGGGATCGGAAGGCGGGGGCGTGCAGGGATCCGATCTGTATGCGCCACCGGCCGGGCCGCTGGAGATTCTGTTTCAGGATATTCGGCTGCTTTTGGTGAACAAGCCTTCGGGGTTGCTGTCCGTGCCGGGCAAGGGCGCGCATTTGGCGGATTGCCTCGAGACGCGGATGAAGGCGCGCTATCCGGGGGCCTTGCTGGTGCACAGGCTGGACCGGGACACTTCGGGGATCATGGTTTTTGCCCGCAAGCCGTCGGTGCAGCGGCACCTGAATTTGCAGTTCGAAAAGCGTTTGGTGGAAAAGACCTATGTCGCCGAGGTTTTCGGTGAAGTGGAGGGCGATGCGGGTGTGATCGACCTGCCGGTTGTGGTGGATTGGCCGAACCGGCCCTTGCACAAAGTCTGTCACGCAACCGGAAAACCCGCGGTAACACACTGGCAGGTGATCGGGCGCGGCCCGGAGCGGACGCGGCTGCGGCTGTTTCCGAAAACCGGCAGAAGCCATCAGTTGCGGGTGCATATGCTGGCGTTGGGACATCCCATTCTGGGCGATCCGTTTTATGCCCAAGGGCCCGCTTTGGCGGCGGCGGGCCGGTTGTTGCTGCATGCGGAATCCTTGGCCTTTACCGACAGCCGGGGTGAGACGATGCGGTTTGAATGCCCCTGTCCTTTTTGAGCTTTTGAGGCTAGTCTGCCTGCCAACAGGAGGCAGCCATGCAGGATGATTTCCCCGATACTTTGACCCAGACGATCGGCGTTCTGACCCGGCGCGAAACCGAGGCGCGCATTCTGGCGCCGGTGATCAACGCGCTGGCCGATGCCTTTGGCCGCGACAGGGTGGTGGCCATCGTGCGGGACGTGATCGAGGCCCTTGCGCGGGAACAGGGCGCCGCACTGGCGGCGGAATATGGCGATGACGCCGAGGCCTTTCTGACCACGCTGGAATTCTGGACCCGCGGCGGGGCTTTGGAAATCGAGGTTTTGGAACAATCGCAGGACAGGTTGGATTTCAACGTGACCCGGTGCCGCTATGCGGAGATGTACCGCGCCCTTGGGATCGCGGATCTGGGGGCGGTATTATCCTGCAACCGGGATTATGCCATGGTGGAAGGCTTTAATCCGAAGGCGGTTCTTGAACGGGCGCAAACCATCATGGGCGGGGCGGAATGCTGCACCTTTCGCTATGATTTCGGGGCCGGCAGGGGCGGCGGGGCATGACCCTGCGTCATACTGGAAATTGGCCGGCGGCACGGTCATAGTCGCGCCGGAGGTGCGCGATGACAGTCCAGAGTTCCACGTTGCCAACATTCAGCCGCCAAGTGAATGACCTGCCGGTGACACCTGCGCGTCCGGACGGTATGGACGATCACGCCTATGTCCGGCTTCAGAAATCCATTGGCCCGGTGCTGCGGGACGATTTTTTTAGGGTTCTGACGTTTTCGCAGGAACATATGCTGCTGCTTCTGAGCGATGAACTGACCCGGCAGATCGAAACCGAGCCTTTGGACATGCGCGGGGTCGGGCAAGGCACGGCGCGGGGCTTTTTCGCCAATGTCATGCTGTTTTCCAATGGCGACGCCCATCGCAGGCGACGTGCCCCGCTGGCGCGCGCCTTTGCCTTTCCCATCGTCAAGGCGATGCGGGCCGATGTAAGGGCCACGGCGGAACGTCTGATTGCGCCCTTTGCGGGGGCGGGTGAGATTGATTTCATCGAGGCGATTGCCGGGCCGATGCCGGCGCGGATCATTGCCGCGGTTCTGGGCGTTCCCGAGGCGGATATCCCCTATTTCACCAAGCTGGTCTATTCCAGTATCCGGGTTCTGGCGAACCGCTCGCAAGAGGTTTTTGATGCGGCTGAAGTCGATCTGACAGAGCTGACGGCCTATGTCGAAGACGTGCTGGCCGACCGGCGGAAAACGCCGCGCGATGATTTCCTGTCGGCCTATCTGGCACGGGTGGCCGACGGGCCGCTGGATGAACTGGAAATCCGGGTTCAGATCGTCGGCCTGATCCTTGCGGGGTCGGATACGACCCGCAGTGCCATTGCCTCGACCTTTGCGCGCCTTCTGGAAAACCCCGATCAGATGGCGCAGTTTCAGGCCGACCCGGACAGGGTGAAGGCGGCGGTGGCCAATGAGGGGCTGCGCTTTGATCCGGTGGTGGCCAGTCTTGGCCGGATCGCCAGCCGCGATTTTGTGCTGGAGGATACGCGCATTCCGACCGGAACGTTCTTTTCTTTGTCGCTGCTGTCGGCGATGCGCGATCCTGAAATCTATGCCGACCCGGACCGGTTTGACATCACCCGTACCGACCATCCCGCCCTGCATCAGGCCTTTGGCGGCGGGGCGCATCGCTGTTTGGGCGAGGCCCTGGCGCGGGTTGAACTGGAGGAAACCCTGTCGGCGCTGGCAGCGCTTGCGCCAAATGCGCGGCTGATCCAGGCACCGGTTCTGCGGGGTTTGTTCGGGGTGCGCGGGATCAGGGATATGCGGGTGACCCTGGCCTGAGGCGGTTTCAGTCCGATCTGGCCCGGTTCAGCAATTCGCGCAGGCGCGCCTTGAGATCGTCCACCTCGGCGGCG
>JAURMY010000141.1 GCA_030830465.1 Alphaproteobacteria bacterium | reverse complement strand
ACCATGCCAAAGCCGAACATCAACCCACCGATGATATTGGCCAGCCAGCCAAAGCTTGGCGCCAGATACATGGATTGCGATGCATCCATGATCCCGCCCGCCTGCAAGGCCGCGACACCGGTAATGCCGACCGCAGCGGCCAAAAGCCATGCCCGGAACCTGCGATAATCGCCGAAAGACAAGATATCGGAAATCGACCCCATGGTGCAGAAATTGGTCCGGTAGACGATGAAGCCGAACAGGGTCCCGATCACCAACCCACCCCAACCGACATAAAATCCCGGAGATTCCACGACCAGTTCTTTCAGCGCGTCCATCATTAAAGTGTCCCCTGCTCGTCTTTACAATTTCGCGTGAGTATTTCCGAAGCACCGCCGCTTTGGCAAGACATCTTCAAACATTTGCATATATTATTTCATCAACCACATGCCACGCTGATAATTTCAGGCGGATGTTCCGGGTTTGGCGCAATATATCTGATAAAGCGTCCCGATCAGCGTTTCGGCCTCCGGGCTTGCCAGCGAATAAAAGACGGATTGCGCCTCGCGGCGGGTTTCAACCAGATTCTGACCCCGCAAAATAGCCAATTGCTGGGACAGCGCCGACTGGCTCAGCCCGACATGTCCTTGCAATTGTTGGACGTTTTTTTCGCCATCCAAAAGGTGACACAAGATCATCAGCCGCGACTGGTTGGCCATGACTTTCAGCATATCGCTGGCCTTGGTCGCATTTTCCTTCAGTTCAGCGATGTCCATTCTGTGCCTTTACCCCCACACAGCCTGCTTCGCAGGCCCATCTTTCAGCGTTTACAGCACAATATTTCGCCTTATTGCAAGTGAACCGAACTGACACGGGTGCAAACTGTGTAGTTTTCTTGACGTTTTCGCAGAATTTTAGTATTCGTTTATTCTAATAAGCAAAACTATGGATCAACAGCGGTCGGGAGGAACAAGACATGCTGGATACTGTGAATACGGGTGATCTGGAAAATGCCAAAAGCATGTCCATCATCGTGACCAAGGGCACGCTTGACTGGGCCTATCCGCCCTTCATTCTGGCCACCACCGCTGCGGCGATGGACGTAAAAGTATCGATGTTCTTCACCTTCTACGGCCTTGGCCTGCTGAAAAAGGACCTTGATCTGAAAATCTCGACATTGGGCAATCCGGGTATGCAGATGCCAATGATGGGGATGCATATGTCGATGCCCAATATCGTGTCGGCCATCCCCGGCGTGGACCGTATGGCCACAACGATGATGAAGAACATGATCAAGAAAAAGGGCGTCGCCTCGATCCCCGATCTGCGCGAAGCCGCCGTTGATCTTGACGTACAGATGATCGGTTGCCAGATGACCATGGACCTGTTTGAATTTGACAAAAAGGACATGATCGACGGGATCGAAATCGGCGGTGCCGCGACGTGGGTCAACATCGCAACGAAATCCGACATCAATCTTTACATCTAATTGACCTGACGGTCAGACACTTATGAAAGGCAAAACGAATGGCTGCACATGTACTGAACGCTGAGGGTCTGAATTGCCCGCTGCCGATCCTGAAAGCAAAAAAGGCGCTGAAGGACGTTCCCCAGGGCGAAGTTCTGGAAGTCCGCTCGACCGATCCGGGTTCCGTGGCTGACTTTGCCGCCTTCTGCAACCAGACCGGCAACACCCTTGTGTCTTCGACTACCGAGGGCAACATCTACAAGTTCGAGATCAAGCGCAACTGATCCTGAATGTGAAGCAAGTGCAAAACCCCGTCTGTTTCAGGCGGGGTTTTTCTTTGACCGCACGAAATTCACAAATCGCCGGACCCAGGGGTTTTCCCGGCTGTTGCGCAGATGGCAGAACCCGGCCACCAGATTGTGCAGAATGACCGCGTCATTCACCCCGTCTATCCCCGCGCCGCGTTTGATCCGGCGGCCATAGGGCTGGATGTCGGGCAAGCCCTCAACCTTAGCATAGTGAAATTCATGCGCCTTCACCTCTTGTCCCGGATCGGCCCAGGGATGGACTTCGGTGTTGGTGAACCGGGCATAGCCCCTGCCCTGCGGGCGCGGATACATCACCGCATCACCGGGCACGATGCCAACCATCGGGTGGCGATCCGCCCCCCAAACCATCGTGTCACACAGATACATCAACCCGCCGCATTCCGCATAGGTCGGCAGTCCGTTTTCAATCGCCTGTTTCAGTTGCGCGCGCAGCGCCCCGTTCGCCGAAAGCGCCGGCATCTGGGTTTCCGGAAAACCGCCGCCAATGAACAAACCGTCAAGCGGCGGCAGGCTTTGGTCGTTCAGCATGTCAATCGGGATCAGATCGGCCCCGGCATGGGCAAAGGCTTCCAGATCATCGGGGTAGTAAAACCCGAACGCGGTATCCTGCGCGATCCCGATCCGAACCCGCGGACCACTGAAAGGCAGGTCCTGCGAAGGGGCCGCAGCCAAAGGCCCGGCACTTGCCGCAATCTGCTGTAAAGCGCGCAGATCGACCGAACTTGCGACAATGTCACCGATCACCCGGATGCGTTGCGCCAAGGCACCTGTTTCCGCCGGGGTCGTCAGTCCCAGATGCCGCTCGCCGATTTCCAGCCGGGCGTCGCGCGCAATGGCGCCCAGAACCGGCAGGTCACTGTAATGCGCGACCGCGGCCCGCAATTTGCCTTCGTGGCGCGCGCCGCCAACCTTATTGAGGATGACGCCCGCGATCCGAACCTTTGGATCAAAGGCCTGATACCCCAACAGAAGGGGGGCGATGCCCCTTGTCATCCCGCTTGTATCGACCACCAGAACCACGGGCGACCTGGTGATCTTGGCCATTGCCGCATTTGAATCGCTGCCGTCCAGATTGACCCCGTCAAACAGGCCCTTGTTGGCCTCGATCATCGAAATATCGGCACCCGCGCTGCGGCTGGCCAGCAGGTCGCACAGTTCCCCATGCCCCATCGTGTTGAAATCAAGGTTGTAACAGGGCCGCCCACTGGCCGCCTTCAGCCACATCGGATCAATATAGTCCGGCCCCTTTTTGAACGTCTGAACAGAAGTGCCCGCGGCCGCAAAGGCCGCCGCCAAACCGGTTGAAATCACGGTCTTGCCCGAGGATTTATGCGCCGCCGCAATCAGAAACCGGCCCGCCATCTGCTATCCTTTATATGGCAAAAAGTCCTTGTCACGCCCGGCCCACAGGTCATCCGCCATGGTCTGCGCCGCGGCAATCGTATCGGCCTTACCGGCGGTTTTCAACACGACCGCGATCGTGCCGGTGATTGAGGTTGCGGCATAGTCATCCATTTTCTGTCCGCGCCACACGGCGATCAGGCTGGAAATATCCATTTCCAGATCGGGAGCCTGATGCGGTTCAGGCAAAAGCGCCGGCCAGGTCTCATCAAACGGGCCATTCGGTCCGGCAGTGGTCCAGACCGGTGTCGGTTTGTTGGGGCGGCGTTCAAATTCGCCGCCTTCGCCGCGAAACACCGCCATATGCGGCTGGTTCAGCAGCATCGCGGCACCGGAGTGAACATCCATGAACCCGCGATGGAAAATGCCCTGCAACATGACTGGCGCGTCAAACGGGTTCAGCATCCGCGAAAAGGAATGAACCGGCGAGCGCAGGCCGAACAGGGGGCGCAAGTCGATCAGGTCCTGCAATTTGGGGCTGAGAACCGCAAGCGGCGTATAGGCGAAATTGCGCTGGGCCAGATGGTCCGCCGCCTCAGTCAGACTGCCCGCCGTCGGAACGCCCAGATGTTCCAGCGTGTCCCTGGTGTAAACCCGACCGGCGGTATGCCCGTCAGTTCCATGCATGAACACCTTGTATCCCGCCCCCGCCATGGCCAGCGCCGACAGCAAGAACCACGGCAATTGGATGCGCTTTCCGGCATAAGACGACCAGTCGATATCCACCTTTGGCAGGTTTGCGGGCCTGTCCATGCCTTGCCTTGTGCCAAGGGTGAAACCTGCGATTTCCTCGGGCGCTTCTTCTTTCAGGCGCAGCAGCATCAGAAAGGCACCGATCTGCTCGGGCGTGGCGTCACCGGCCAGGATCAACGCCATCGACTCGCGCGCTTCTTCCAGCGTCAGGTGGCGCTGTTTGGTTTTACCCCGTCCCAGAATGGCAACGAAGCGTGAAAAGGGATGCGGTTCCACGGGGTGATCCTTGAAAGCGAGGGTTGGAAGGTTCAGCCGGTCAGGCCGACATTTCCATCCGAAAGATTGGTGGGCAGAACACGCAGAACCTTCATACCAAACCCGGCCAGACCAAGCGCCAGCGCCACGCCGCCAAGGCCCAGCAGGGCCTCAAGATAGGTGGGGTTATAGGTGTTGATCTGCCCGTCATAAAAGCTGCTGCTGGCGACATGGCCCGGGAAAATCTCCAGCGGAAAAGCCTGCCCGCCAATCACGATCACATAAAGCTGTGCCAGTCCGCCCAGAACCACCAGAACCGAGGCAACGATGGTTGATGCGGGCTTGACCCCGCCGGTCGGATGAAACACCAGCGCCAGCGGTATCAGCCCGCCGATCACCACCTGACCGACCCAGAACAACAGCGTGTAAATACCGCCGTCATAAAGGATGAAGTTCTTCACGCCCCCGTCCTTGGCCCAGTAAAGGCTGGTCATGTGCTGAACGGCGGTAAAATAAAGGACAAGCGCCGCGAAAATCCCCAGCAGCCGGCCCAACCGGTTCAGCAGGCCGTTGCCGAAGGGCCGGCCGGTCATTCGGCAAACACCGGTCACAACCAGAATGAACACAGCCAGTCCAAAAGCAAAGGACATGACGATAAACAAGGGTGCCATCACCGCCGACTGATAGGCCGAGCGCGCCACCAGCCAGCCAAAGATCGAGCCGGTCCCGGTGGTCAGCGCCAAGCGCCAGACAAAGGCGACAAAACCCGCAACCCGGACAACGGAATAGGGCATGGAGCGCGACATCTGCACAAATAGGTAAACCCCCACCACCGCGAAGAACCCGTTATAAAGATAGATGTTCCAGGCAAAGATCGAGCTGAAATTATACTTGGTCATCGCCACGATCAGCCGTTCGGGCCGGCCAAGATCCAACACCAGAACCGCCAGACCGCCCGCCAGCAGCGACAGCGCCAAAAGGCCCGAAAGCCGCGCCATCGGCTTATAGGGTGTCTTTCCGAACACGCTGGCGATCGAGGCCACGTTCAACGCCCCCGAAGCCGCCACGATCAGGAAAATCGCAAACACATGCGGCAGACCCCAAACGATCTGGTTGGTCATGCCGGTGACAACATGGCCGTGATGTTCAATGTAAAACCACGACCCGGCAGCGGCCAGCAGGAACGCGCCCAGCAGGGCCGCCAGTTGCAGAACCGCGCGGTTCGCGGGAATTTCACGATAGATGGTGCGTTCCATTTCCGGCCCCTTCACAAATTGGCGTAGCGCACGCCCGGGTTCAGCCCCAGATCAGCCCGCAACGCGACCGAAGGATAGGCTTTCAACGCCTTGGCAATGTCGCTGTCCGGGTCATTCAGATCACCAAACAGCATCGCTCCGTTGCCGGTGGTATTGCAGGCCTCGACACAGGCAGGCGTGCCGCCGGCATCAACCTTGTGCACACACAGAGTACAGCTTTCGACCGTACCTTTGCCGCGCGGTGCCGTGGTTTTCTGGTCGGTCAGCGGTTCATGGATGAAGGAACGCGCCTTGTAAGGACAGGCCATCATGCAATAGCGGCAGCCGATACAGGCGTGTTTATCGACCAGAACGATCCCGTCCGCGCGCTTAAAGCTGGCCCCTGTCGGGCACACATCCACACAGGGCGCGTCTTCGCAATGCTGGCACATCACCGGCAGGCTGCTTTCCTTGCCGGTCAACAGGTCACGAATGTCGACTTTGCGGATCCATTGCGCATCGGTTTCGGGGTTCTCAACCGGCAATTTCCAGCCGTGTTCCCTGGAACAGGCCGACACACAAGCCGAGCAATCCGTGGTGCATTTGT
>JAURMY010000140.1 GCA_030830465.1 Alphaproteobacteria bacterium | reverse complement strand
TGCCCAAAAGGCGCGGCAGGGTCAGGGATTCACCGTAAAAGGCAACGGTGATCAGGGTCGCAACGATCGGAGCCACCAGAAATCCACCCACTGCCGTTGCCAGCGGGATCATCGACAGCGCCAAAATCAGCATCGCCATCGCCCCGACGACCAGCGCCGTACGCAAAACGAACCCCGCCCGGCCACGGCGCGGCAGAACAACCTTGGTGCCGGTCGCCCGCGCCAGCGCCAGCGCGATCACGCCGGCCACAAAATAGCGCAGGAAAACAATGAACATGGGGGACTGGGTATCGCCAAGCTGTTTGGAAAGCGCGTCACCGAACGGCGTCAGGGACATCGACAGAAGAATAAGAACCACACCGCTTTGCATCAGAACTACCGCATTCACCTGCGCGATGGATGCCGGGCAGGCCCTTTCAGGGCTTAGGGTGAATTGGTTAACAAATGGTTAATTTTGGCAGATTGCCCGGCCTAAACACCCAAAATCAAAAGGGTAAAGCCTGACCATCGCGCAAGATGCGCTGCACCTCTGCGGTGTAACTTTCCTGATCCGCCTCGTGCCGGTCACCGTTATGAACGATCAACGGCGGCACCAGTGTAAACGGCCCCTTGGACCCCTTCTGCGCCTGCACCAAAACCCGGTTCGCCGCACGCCCCTGCCGCGCCGCAATGGGTTTCACCGTAATGTCGCCTAATCGCGCGTCAAAACTCCCCAATAACGCCGGCAGTTTTTCCGCCAAATGTATCATCGTCAACAGACCCCCGGGCCTGAGGCGCTTCACCGCGACATCAACCCAGACCGACAGCGATGTTTCCGCGCGAAAGGCCGTTTCTTTGCCGGCATCCGCCGCAGCGGTTCCGGCACCGGCGGTCAGATAAGGCGGATTGGCAATCACATGGTCAAAACTTTGCGCGGTGATGGAGGCAGGCAGCGCCGCCAGATCGGCGATTGTTATGCCCGCCGTCAATCCGTTCCTTTGCGCGTTCAGCATCGCAAGTTCGGCATAATCTGTTTGAATTTCAATGCCTTGCAACGCCAATCCCGAAACCCTATGGCCAAGGCATAACAGCGCGACACCGGCCCCGCATCCCAGTTCCAACACCGATTGCCCGGCCTTTGCGGGAACCGAGGCGGCCAGAAACACCGGATCGGTCGCCGCCCGGTATCCGGCCCTTGGCTGCCAGATTGTCAGTTTACCACCCAGAAACCGGTCCTGACTGAGATCGTTTTCGGCAAACGGCATCCGCTTATTCCGGCAGTTCGATGTCATTGTCGCGCAGGATCGCGCGGGCGCGAAACATGTCGCGCGTCCCGATCATCAGGCGGCGCGGCATTATGCCAATGGAGCCTTCCAGCACGCTCATGTGGACGTCGAATTCAAAGCAGTCTATACCCTCGGCCCTGAGCAGGGCTTTGGCAAAAGCGATGACGGTCGGATCATTGGTGCGCAAAAGTTCGTTCATTCCCCGGACTTAACGGCAGGCCGCGCGGCTTGTCGAGGGATATAAGGACAGACGAGATGACCGCATCCGCCAGAATCAACAAACCCCACGAAGCCCTGGCCGCTTTGCTGGTGGACGATATGGCGGCTGTTGACGCGCTGATCCGCACCCGGATGGCCTCGGAAAACGCGCCGCGCATTCCGCAGGTCACCGCCCATCTGGTTGAGGCTGGCGGCAAACGGTTGCGCCCCTTGCTGACCCTGGCAGCGGCGAAACTGTGCCAGTATCAGGGCGCCTATCACGTCCATCTGGCCGCGACGGTGGAATTCATTCACACTGCGACGCTTCTTCATGACGATGTGGTGGATGAAAGTGCAAAAAGGCGCGGGCGTCCGACCGCAAACCTGTTGTGGGACAACAAATCCTCGGTTCTGGTTGGTGACTATTTGTTTTCCCGCTCGTTCCAGTTGATGGTCGAAACCGGTTCAATGCGGGTTCTGGATATCCTGGCGAATGCTTCCGCAACCATCGCCGAGGGCGAGGTTTTACAACTGACGGCGGCGCAGGATCTGGCGACCGATCAGGGCATCTATATGAAGGTGATCCGCGGCAAAACCGCGGCGTTGTTTGCTGCGGCGGCTGAAGTGGGCGGCGTGATTGCAGGCGCGACCGAAAGCCATATCAGCGCCTTGCGCGACTATGGCGATGCTTTGGGAATCGCCTTTCAGATCGTGGACGATCTGCTGGATTACGGCGGGTCCTCGGCATCGCTGGGCAAGAACACCGGCGACGATTTCCGCGAACGCAAGCTGACCCTGCCGGTGATCAAGGCGGTGGCGGCTTCGGACGCCACCGAACGCGCCTTCTGGTCGCGGGTGATCGAAGCGGGCGAACAGCGCGACGGCGATCTGCAAACGGCCATGGATCTGATGCAAAAACACGGCACGCTGGAGGCCACGCGCGAGGATGCCCTGTACTGGGCCGAACGCGCCAAACGCGCACTTGGCACCCTGCCGCAGAACCAGACACGCGATCTGATGATTGAACTGGCCGATTACGTCGTCGCGCGGGTCGTCTGATCAGCCCAGCATTGCCGGCTGAACCCACCAGTCAGGATGGGCGGTTTTCAGGGCCGCCGCCGCCGACCGCGCAGCCCCGAGGGTTTCAAAAAGCCCGAAACATGTGGCGCCCGAGCCTGTCATCCGGGCCAGCCGACAGGGCCCCAACCGGCGCAATTCGGACAGCACCCGTTCGATCACAGGCTCAAGCCGCGACGCGGGCGCCTCAAGATCATTGCGGCAGGTGGTCAGCCACAACAGCCAATCCGCCGCCGCAGCGGTCGCCGGTGGCGCAGTCATCGCGGCATTGTCCTTGTGCGCAAGGCCGCGAAAAACCCCGGCGGTTGCGACCGGCACACCGGGATTGACCAGAACCGCCGGAAGGGGCGGCATCGGAACCGGTGACATCTGTTCGCCAATGCCCCGCATCATCGCCGTTTGACCGAACAGGCAAACCGGAACATCGGCCCCCAGCGCCAAAACCGCGGCGCTGTCGGGCAAAGCGACACGCCGCAAATCCGCGAGCCCCTTCAGGCAAGCCGCGGCATCCGACGAACCGCCGCCCATGCCCGATGCCACCGGCAGGTTTTTTTCAAGCGTAATTGACACGCCATCATGCGCGGTAAACAGACGCGCCGCCCGCAGAACCAGGTTGTCATTCCCGTCGGGCACCTGTTTCGCAAAAGGCCCGGTCACGGTAAAACCAGACCGATCAGCCGTTGCGACCGTCACCCGGTCCCCCACATCGGCAAAAGCCACCAAGGACTCCAACAGGTGATACCCGTCGGACCGTTGACCGGTGACATGCAGCGCCAGATTGATCTTGGCCGAGGCGAAAACGGTGACCGCCATGGACCGGCCTAATTGGTTTCAGTCTTCAGAACCGCGTCCAGACCGATTTCCAGTTTCTTGCGGATGCGTTCGGCCTCTTTTTCCTCGGGGTCGAACGACAGGGCGCGGCGCCATTGGAACTCGGCTTCCAGCTTGCGGTTGACCTTCCAATAGGCATCGCCCAGATGGTCGTTGATGATCGGATCGACCGGCATCAGTTCCACGGC
>JAURMY010000139.1 GCA_030830465.1 Alphaproteobacteria bacterium | reverse complement strand
CCTGAAATCAAAGATTTCAATGCGTTAGGTCATGCAATTTGCGCCGGGTAAACCGCAATTGGCTTTAGACCGTGTGCAGGTACAGATCGTAATCCACATCCGGGATCCAGCGGGCAACGCGGGCATATTCCGCCTCTTTCACCGCCGTAAAGGTCCGGTGCATATCCTCGCCCAGCGCCTCTTTCAGAAAGGCCGAGGCCTTTGCCACCGCAATGGCATGCCGCCAGTCCGACGGGATTGCCATATCGTCATCCGCGTCATATCCGTTGCCTTGGGTTTCGGCGCCCGGATCAATCCTGTGCTTTAACCCGTGCCGGATCGCCGCCAGAATGTTTGCTGCCACCAGATAGGGATTGGCATCGACCCCGGCCGGGCGGTGTTCAATCCGGCGCGCGGCCTTCGGCCCTGCCGGTATCCGCAACGCCACAGACCGGTTGTTCACGCCCCAGTTCGGCGACACTGGCGCATAGCTTTGATTGGCAAAACGCCGCCACGAATTTGCATGCGGCGCGAAAATCAACATCGATTCGCCCATCGTCGCCCGCATCCCGCCAATCGCGTGTTTGATCCGGTCGTTCCAGTGGCCTTCGCGGTCTTCGGCAAACAGGTTGACGCCCTTGGCATCCTGCAACGACACATGAAAATGCATCCCCGATCCGGCATAGGCCTCAATCGGTTTGGCCATGAAACAGGCGGTCACCCCAAATTTGCGGGCCTGAAGCCGAACGATGCGTTTCAGCCGGACCAGATCATCCGCCGCCTGCATCACGCTGGTGCGGTAATGCAGGGTCAGTTCATACTGCCCGGGCGCGTATTCTGAAATCACCGTTTCCGCCTTGATGCCCGCCTTGGAAGCAGCCGCGTAAATTTCGGAAAACAGCGGTTCCATGCCGTGCAGATGATCGACAGAATAAACCTCGGTCTTGTTCGAAACCCGCCCGTCCAGAACCGCCGCAGCCGGTCTCACCCGGCCTTCGCCGTCACGGTCATTGGCCAGCAGAAAGAACTCCAGTTCAAACGCCGCGGCGGGATACAGACCCTCGGCAGCCATCGCGTCCACCTGCCGTTGCAGGGCATGGCGGGGGTCCGATGTCATTTCGGTGCCGTCCAGATGATACATCGACATCAACACCTCGCCCCTTGGCGGGTTGGTGCCGTGCATCGCTTTCAGGGTTCCGGGTATCGGCCAGGCCTTCAGGTCGCCATCACCCTGATCCCAGATCAGCCCAGTTTCATGCACATCCTCGCCGCAGATATCCAGCCCCAGGATCGAGATCGGCAAATGCCGCCCGCCGGAATAAAGCCCGATCAATTCGTGCCGCCGGATAATCTTGCCGCGCCCGATGCCGTTGCTGTCGTGCAAAACGATATCGACGGCCTCGATTTCCGGGTGGTCGGCCAGAAATTGTTCGGCCTCGGCAAGGGTCGAGCCGGAAGGGCTGGTGGTCATCTTGGTCTCGTTCGCTGGCAAGGGCTGGGTTTCGCCCATTGGGTCAATGCCAACTGGGCGGCGCTAAGTCAATTGCAGCCAAGCACCACGCCGTTACGGCCCAAAGAAAAACCCGCCCGGCATGACCCGGACGGGCATCAAATTCACAGCTCTGAAGCCCGCCTAGAGGCTTGCATCCAGTGCCGCCAGGATCGCGTCGCCCATCTGGGTTGTCGTGGCCGGCTTGCCTTCGCCCTTTTGCATCAGGTCGGCGGTGCGGACACCGCTGGCCAGAACCGCCTGCACGGCGTTTTCCAGCCGGGTCGCCTCATCGCCCTTGTCAAACGAATAGCGCAACGCCATCGCAAAGCTGAGGATACAGGCCGAGGGGTTGGCCATTTCCTTGCCCGCAATATCCGGTGCTGATCCGTGTACCGGCTCATACAGCGCTTTGGGGCGGCCGTTTTCCATCGGTGCGCCAAGGCTGGCCGAGGGCAGCATACCCAAAGACCCGGTCAGCATCGCCGCACAATCCGACAGCAAATCACCAAACAGGTTGTCGGTGACGATCACGTCAAACTGTTTGGGCCAGCGCACCAGCTGCATCGCGCCGGCATCGGCATACATATGCGACAGTTCGACCTCGGGATATTCGTTGTCATGCACCCACTGCACTTCCTCGCGCCACAGGATGCCGCTTTCCATCACATTGGCCTTTTCCATCGAGCAGACTTTGTTGTTGCGCCGTTTGGCCAGTTCAAACGCCGACCGCGCGACGCGGCGGATCTCGTTTGTGGTGTAGCGCTGGGTGTTCACGCCCATCCGCTGGCCGTCATTCATTTCCGTGATGCCGCGCGGCTCGCCGAAATAAACACCCGAGGTCAGTTCGCGCACAATCATGATATCAAGGCCGGCAACGATTTCCGGCTTCAACGAGGAAAAATCCGCCAGCGCGTCAAAGCACTGTGCCGGGCGCAGGTTCGAAAACAGGTCCATTTCCTTGCGCAGGCGCAGAAGGCCGCGCTCGGGCTTTACCGAGAAGTCGAGCTTGTCATATTTCGGGCCGCCGACAGCACCCAGCAGAACCGCGTCCACCGCCTGTGCCTTGGCCATGGTCTCATCCGTCAGGGGCGTGCCGTGGGCGTCATAGGCGGCCCCGCCGACCAGATCCTCGGACACATCAAATTTCAGATCGCGCTTGGCACCGAACCAGTCGATGACCCGGCGCACTTCGGCCATGAGTTCGGGGCCGATACCGTCACCGGCGAGGATCAGAAGGGAAGGGTTGCTCATCAGCGTTGTCCTTTATGGGCAGAATTATCGGCAACCGCGTAAACCCTGCGCGTCACGCGGTCAAGCGCCTGCCACCTTGGCAAGCGCATCCGCCAGCAGATCAAACACCAGGCGGATGCGCGGCGTGTTGCGCAGGGCCTGATGCGCCGTCAGCCAGATCGGCAGGTCGGGGATCGGCAGATCGGGCACGACCCGTTCCAGACGCGGGTCCGGCCCGGCGATGTTCAGCGGCGCCACCCCCAGACCACAGCCCGCCCGCAGCAGTTCCAGATAAACCGTCTGATTGTCACAGCGGATCGAAAACATCGACCGGTCCGCGTTGATCCCCATCTGACGCATGCCCCGGATCATCAGATCGGACCGGTCGTAGCCGATGAAATCATGGGCAAACAGGTCCGCCATGGTTTCCGGTCGGCCCCGGCGGTCCAGATAGGCGCGGGTGGCAAAAATCCCGAATTTCTGCGCCCCTACGCGTTTGGTGATCACGTCCAACTGCTCGGGCCGGTACATCCGAACGGCGATATCCGCCTCACGGAACAACAGATTGTCGGTGTCGTCGGATGGGTGCAGTTCAAGTTCTATTTCCGGCTCGGCCGCGCGGATCCGCGCGAATATCGGCGGCAACAGATAATGCGACACGACGATGCTGGCGGTCACCCGCACCACGCCTTTCACTTTATCCGCCTGCCCGGCCGCGCTGAGCATCAGTCGGGCGGCGTTTTCCTCCATCGACCTGGCATGCTGCAACAGGCCCTGCCCCGCCTCGGTCAGGCTGTGCCCGCGTGTTTCGCGTTGAAACAGGGTGGTTCCCAACTGCGCCTCAAGCTGGTTGATGTGGCGGCCCACCGTGGGTTGGCTTTGCCCGATATCCTGCGCCGCAGCGGTGTAGGACCCGTGTTTGGCCACCGCCAGAAAGGTTTGGATCAGCGTCCAGTCAACAGGTTTCACGCCATTACCATTCATTTTTGAATGTCATATCTGCATATATTGCTGATTTTCATTCAATATTGAAAGTATAAATTGACCCCAGACACAAACAGCAAAGGAAATATCATGACCGGAACAGTTCTTATTCTTGGCGCAAACGGAAAATTCGGCAAAGCCTGTGCAACCGCCTTTGCGGAAAAGGGATGGACCGTACGGCGGTTTGACCGCAAGACCGGGGACATGACGCAGGCGGCGATGGGTGCCGATGTGATCGTGAACGGCCTCAACCCGCCAAACTATCACAACTGGGCGCAGAACCTGCCGCGGATCACTGCTGCGGTGATCGCTGCCGCGAAGGCCAGCGGCGCGACAGTGATCCTGCCGGGCAATGTCTATCCGTTCGGAACCGCGCCGGGTGTCTGGGATGAAACCACCCCGCATCACCCCAACAGCCGCAAGGGCGCGTTACGTGCCGAGCTTGAGGCCACCTATCGCCAGGCCGCGACCGAAGGGGTGCAAACGATCAACCTGCGGGCCGGTGACATTATCGACCCAAAGGCACAGGACACGGTGTTTTCAATGGTGATGTTCAAGGATCTGGCCAAGGGTAAAATGACCACCCTCAGCCAGGCGGACGCCCCGCATGCCTGGTGCTTTGCGCCGGATTTCGGACGGGCGGCCGTGGCCTTGGCCGAAAAGCGTGATCGCCTTGCCGCTTACGAAGATATCCCCTTTCCGGGCCAGACCCTGACTCCCTCGCAGATGCGCAAGATCGTGGAAGACCTGACCGGCCGGTCGCTGCGCGTGACGCGGTTCCCGTGGTGGGCGATGACCCTGGCCGCGCCGTTCTGGGAATTGGCCCGCGAGTTGAAGGAAATGCGATATCTTTGGGACACGCCGCACAGCCTGTCGGGGGACAAGTTTTTCCGTCTGCTGCCGGATTTCCGGCCGACATCCCCCCGCGCAGCGATTGCCGCTGCGCTACCGCGCTATGTCGATCCAAACCAGCCGGTGGTGGCTGCCGGTCGCGCCGTCTAGGCCGACCAGTTCAAACCCTTCCTGATCCGGCGCGGGCCAGAAAACGCCCGCGTCCAAGATTTTCAGATCAGCGGATGGCAGCACATAATCCACCCGCATATTGCCACCGGTCCGGGCCTCGTCCCAATCCACCGTATCAAGCGCCGGATCGGTTCTGTGGCCCGGATTCCCGCCCCCCTGACGCGCCGCCGCCAAGACGGCCCCCCGGCTTTTCGGCCCGACATCGGCGACAAACGGATGCGACAAAAGCCCGGCAATCGCATCATGGCTGCCCTCTCCGTCCATCGGATCGGCGTTGAAATCCCCCATCAAAACAAAAGCTTCAGCGGCACGCGGCGGATAACCCGCAAGGGCATCGCCATTCAGATAAAGCGACCAGAACCGGATTTCATCCCGGTTGCGCAGGCCGTTCCGGTCCTCGGGCCCGTCAAATACTGGCGGCGTGGGATTGGACGCCAGAATATGCAGCACCGCCCCGTCAGGCAGTCGCACAGGCACATCCCAATGGCCCTTGGACGACAGTCGCTGAACGGATTGCGCGGCTGCCGACGGGAACGGTTTGCCATCCTTGAAGGGCAGAGCCGCGCCCGGCACATCCGCCCAAAGCATCGCCGAGAAATCCCGCACATCGTCCACCACTACCGGATAGCGTGTCAGCAAAGCCATCGACTGCGCACCCGGAAAGTCGCCGAACCCCTGCGCGTCCCCCGGCCCGCCGGTCCGCCCGTCGCCATCCAGATCAAGGTCTGTCGCCAGACCGGCATTTGACATGCCGGCATAGGAAAACGGGTAAACCGCGCCTTTTTGTGCCAGAAGATCCGTGAACAGACGCAAGGCAATCTGGTCATAATCAACATCAAAATCCGACAGCAACAGGATATCGGGCTGAAGCGTCGCGATAATCTGTGCGACCGCCTGAACCTGCGTATCGCCCCGCGCAATATCCCGCGCCAGCAATCCCGGCCCGTCACGGCCCAGGGAAACATTGAAACCGGCCACGCGCAGGGTATCAGCAGCCAGCGGCAGCGCCAGCAGCACCCAGATCAGGCCCGTGCAAAATCCGAGGTTTTTTGCGGCTGTAAACGGTCGCGCTTGCGGCGGATCAGTTTTGCGATCTTTCCCATCGCGATCCCGCGCATGAACAAACTTGCCGGCAAAAAGGCCCATACCGCCACCGTCCAGATCAGTGTCTGACTGCTGCTGAGCCGCTCGAAATCGTAATATCCCGACGAAATCTGCGCGACCAGTGGCATCAGGAATGGCATGGTAAATCCAAAGATAACGTTAACGCGCGCATCCCGGATCAGCCTTTCCTCGACATCCGGTCCCGAGGCCGGGTCAAAAGTTGGCAAATTCACCCAGACATTGAACGACCCATGCCCCAGAGGCCAGGACAGAAGCCGCATGAAGATCGCAAATATTGCCAGTGAAATCAGCGAAATAAGATAGCTCATCCCGGCGGCGGAGCGGACCATTTCATATTCCGCCGTCGTGCCGTCCCGTGTCAGCAAACCGGTCAGGATCCGCACCGGGCTGAACGGGAAATCCATCGCTTTGCCGACCAACTGGCCGATCTCCAGCACGGTACGGGTGATTTGCCCGCCCCCGACCTGTCCGCGAAACATCATCGCCAGCAAAAGTATCGTCAGAAACAGCGAGACAAACCGGATCCGGTTGAACGGCGGCGCAAAACGGAATTCCACAAGGCCCGGATGCGATGACCCGTATTCAAACAGGGTGATCGCTGCGCCGACCAGTGCGAATACCATGGAAATATCGCGCGCATCCTGGCGCATGCCCGGCAGAATCATTGAAGGCATTGCAATCAGCAATGCCACCAGAATTGCACGTACAAAAGCGCCTAAAAGCTGTGAAAACACTGCCCGCTCACCCTCGTCCTGGCCGCCCCCGATACATTGCCGGAAACTGTACCACTGTGATCCCCCTGCTCAGGAGGTGCCTCAATTTCGCCTTAATCCTGCCTCATTTGGCCGGAATCCGTCAACCCCTTGAAGAGTCGCGCAGTTTTTTTTGTATTTTTGGAAACAATGTGTTTCCCGATTGCATCAATCAGGACATGTCAGCCCCCCGCGACAAACGGGGGGCCAAAGAAGGCGGTTCCGGCTTATGACCAGGGCATCTGCGCCTGATAATTCGCTTCGAATGTATCAATCGCCTTGGCTTTTTCCATCGTCAGGCCAATGTCGTCCAACCCGTTCAGCAGGCAATGCTTCTTGAACGGGTCCAGTTCGAAATGAAATTGGGTGCCATCCGAGGCGGAAACCGTCTGGGCCTCCAGATCGACCGTGATCCGCGCGTTTTCGCCGCGCTCGGCATCTTCCATCAAAACCGCAACCTGATCGGCCGGCAACACGATCGGCAAAATGCCGTTCTTGAAGCAGTTATTGTAAAAGATGTCGGCATAAGACGTTGAAATCACGCAGCGAATACCGAAATCCAGCAAGGCCCAGGGCGCATGTTCGCGCGACGAGCCACAGCCGAAATTCTCGCCGGCCACAATGATTTCCGCATTGCGATAGGCCGGTTTGTTCAGCACGAAATCGGCGATCTCGCTGCCATCCTGATTATAGCGCATCTCGTCAAACAGATTGACCCCAAGTCCCGAGCGCTTGATCGTTTTCAGAAACTGCTTGGGGATGATCATATCGGTGTCGATATTGACCAGCGGCATGGGGGCGGCAATGCCCGAGAGTTTGTTGAACTTTTCCATCTGGTCGCTCCTTAGAAATCACGGATATCGGTCAAATGACCGGTCACGGCCGCCGCCGCCGCCATGGCAGGTGACAACAGATGTGTCCGTCCGCCACGCCCCTGACGGCCCTCAAAGTTGCGGTTGCTGGTCGCGGCGCACCGCTCGCCCGGCTGCAACTGGTCGGGGTTCATCGCCAGACACATGGAACAACCCGCCAGCCGCCATTCAAACCCGGCGTCGAT
>JAURMY010000138.1 GCA_030830465.1 Alphaproteobacteria bacterium | reverse complement strand
TTTCTGGTCCTGCTTGTTCTGGTCGCCCTGCCGGTTCAGGCGGCGGAGGATTTCCAGGCCCGTCTGTTTGCCCAGTCGCGCTATTATGGCGTGGGGTGGCAAAGCAACGGGTCGCATTGGTCGATCGAACTGGTTCTCAGCGGGCAGGGTGGGCAGATCGGCTATCCCTCTGTCGAATGCGCGGGGACGTGGACCTTGATCGAGGCCGGTCCGAACCGGCTGCAATTCATCGAACAAATCACCTCGGGGATCGAGAATTGCATTCCCCTTGGCGCCGCCACGCTGGAGCCTTTGCCGGACGGTGCCCTGCTTTACACATGGAAAGAACATTCCGACAAAATCGACGCACGGGCGGTGCTTGTGCCTTTGGCACAGCCGCGATTGCCCTATATGTCCTTGCTGATCAAAACCCTGACGACTGTGCCGCTGGATTACATGCTGCCTGAATTTTCCGAGTGAGTGATGACCGTTTCGCCCCATGAACTGCTGCTATATGCCGGTGCGCTTGCCATCCTGTTTCTGACGCCGGGACCGGTCTGGGCCGCGATCATCGCGCGGGCCTTGTCCGGCGGGTTCAATGCGGCATGGCCGCTGGCCCTGGGCGTGGTGATCGGTGACGCATTCTGGCCGGTCTTGGCGATTTTCGGTGTCACCTGGCTGGTCTCGCTCTACGCGGATTTCATGATTTTGCTGCGCTATGCCGGGGCCTTGATGCTGGCGGTCATGGGCCTCTTGCTGATCCGAAATGCCGGGCGGAAAATCGAACGCGACAGCCGCCTGACAGCGCCGGGCGCATGGGCCGGTTTTTCCGCCGGCGTTCTGATTATTCTGGGCAATCCCAAGGCGATCCTGTTTTACATGGGTGTCCTGCCGGGGTTCTTTGATGTGACCCGGGTCACAGGGGGCGATATTGCCGTCATTGCCTTGTTTTCAATGATTGTGCCGCTGTTGGGCAATCTGATCCTTGCCGCCTTTCTGCATCGGGCGCGGGATCTGATTTCATCACCGCAAGCGCTGAAGCGGATCAATATCGGTTCCGGGCTTGCCTTGATCCTGGTCGGACTGGTGATCGCGCTGAGTTAAGCCCGCAGCGGGCGACACCCCCGCCGTGGCAGGGATGCCGCCCCGCCCGGTCAGGCGGCGACGCCAACCGACAACGGGGCACCGACCATTCGTATCTGGTTGCGGGCACAGCCGCCATGATACGACACCCGCACCGATCTGGCTGCGCCGAACCCTGTTGGAAGAGGTTGCCGCCCTCTGGGGAAGCGACGCCGATTTCGATTGATCCAACGCCGGCCACAACACGAAATGTTGTGTGTTCCCCGTGACATCACCGCCAAGACAACGTATATATTGATGGCAACACTTCGGACAGGGTACATGGAAGAAAACACACAAAAACCGGAAGAATACGGCGCGGATTCCATTAAGGTTCTCAAAGGGTTAGAGGCTGTCCGCAAGCGTCCCGGCATGTATATCGGCGATACCGATGACGGGTCTGGCCTGCACCACATGGTCTATGAGGTCGTTGACAACGGGATTGACGAGGCTTTGGCCGGCCATTGCGACACGGTTTCGGTCACGATCCACGCGGATAACTCGGTTTCCGTGTCCGATAACGGGCGCGGCATTCCGGTCGGCATTCACGAAGGCGAAGGCGTTTCCGCGGCCGAGGTTATCATGACCCAGCTGCATGCGGGCGGGAAATTCGACCAGAATTCCTATAAGGTCTCCGGCGGTTTGCACGGGGTCGGGGTGTCGGTTGTAAACGCTTTGTCGGATTGGCTGGAGCTGCGCATCTGGCGCGACGGCAAGGAACATATGGCCCGGTTTGAGGGTGGGAATACGGTTGAACACCTCAAGATCGTCGGCCCGGCAAATGGCCGCAAAGGCACCGAAGTCCGGTTTCTGGCCTCGACCAAGACGTTTTCAAACCTTGATTACAGTTTCAAGACCTTAGAGCACCGGCTGCGCGAACTGGCCTTTCTGAATTCGGGCGTGCGGATCAAGATCGAAGACCACCGCCCGGCGGAAAAGCTGGAAACCGAGATGATGTATGAAGGCGGTGTGCGGGAATTCGTGCGCCATCTGGACCGCTCAAAATCCTCGATGCTGCCGGACCCGATTTTCATCGCCGGTGAGAAGGACGGGATCGGGGTGGAAGTCGCGATGTGGTGGAACGACAGCTATCACGAAAACGTCCTGCCCTTTACCAACAACATTCCCCAACGCGACGGCGGCACCCATCTGGCAGGGTATCGCGGGGCGCTGACGCGAACGATCAACAACTACGCCATGTCCTCGGGCATCGCGAAAAAGGAAAAAGTGTCTTTCACCGGGGATGACGCCCGCGAGGGGCTGACCTGTGTCTTGTCGGTCAAGGTGCCCGATCCGAAGTTTTCCAGCCAGACCAAAGACAAGCTGGTGTCGTCCGAGGTGCGCCCGGCGGTTGAAGGGCTGGTCAATGAAAAGCTGGGCGAATGGTTTGAGGAACATCCGCAAGAGGCCAAGATCATTGTCAGCAAGATCGTCGAGGCCGCATTGGCCCGCGAGGCCGCCCGCAAGGCACGTGACCTGACCCGGCGCAAAACCGCGATGGACATTGCCAGCCTGCCGGGGAAATTGGCCGATTGTCAGGAGAAAGATCCCTCGAAATCCGAGATTTTTCTGGTCGAGGGCGACAGCGCCGGCGGCTCTGCGAAACAGGGCCGGTCGCGGCACAATCAGGCGGTCCTGCCCCTGCGCGGCAAGATTCTGAACGTCGAACGGGCGCGGTTTGACCGTATGCTGGGCAGTCAGGAAATCGGCACCTTGATTACCGCGCTGGGCACCGGCATCGGCCGGGATGAGTTCAACATCGAAAAACTGCGGTACCACAAGGTCGTGATCATGACCGATGCGGATGTGGACGGCGCCCATATCCGCACATTGCTGCTGACATTTTTCTTCCGTCAGATGCCGCAACTGATCGAGGGCGGTTATCTTTATATCGCCCAGCCGCCGCTTTACAAAGTGGCGCGGGGCAAGTCCGAAGTCTATCTGAAAGATCAGGCCGCGCTTGAGGATTATCTGATCGAACAAGGGCTTGACGGGGCGGTTCTGCAACTGGGCGATGGTGCACAAGTCTCGGGTGCCGACCTTGCGCGGGTGGTCGAGGAAGCCCGGCAAGTGCGGTTCATCCTGAACGCCTTTCCGACCCATTATTCCCGCCATGTTCTTGAACAGGCAGCGATATCCGGTGCCCTGGTGACCGGGCGGGTGGACGAAAATCCGCAAGCCGCCGCCGACAGCGTGGCCGGACGGCTGGATCTGGTGTCAAAGGAATATGAAAAGGGTTGGGTCGGTCGCCCGACACAGGATGCCGGCCTGAGGTTTTCCCGCAATATCCGGGGCGTCGATGAAGTGCGCACGCTTGACGGTGGCTGTCTGCGATCCGGCGAGGCGCGCAAGTTGGCGGGCTATACCAGGGGCCTGCAGGAAACCTATGGCAAGCCTGCGAAATTGATCCGCAAGGACAAGGAAAGCGCGATTTATGCGCCCAGCGACCTGTTGGATCTGATCCTTCAGGAGGGCGAAAAAGGCCAGTCGTTGCAGCGCTATAAGGGATTGGGCGAGATGAATCCCGGTCAATTGTGGGAAACCACGCTGGACCCCGAGGCGCGGACTCTGCTGCAGGTCCGGGTGGAGGATTCCGCCGATGCCGACGACATCTTCACCAAGCTGATGGGCGATGTGGTGGAACCCCGGCGCGAGTTTATCCAGACCAATGCGCTGAGCGTCGAAAACCTGGATTTCTGATCTGGGCCGCGATTTGGCTGCACCGCTTAGCCCCTGAATATCAGGGAATGCCCGGCGCGGCCTTTCATTTTCCCGCCGCCGTGATGAACCCGTCCACCAGTTCAACGATTTTGGGCGACAATAGCGGGGTGATGACATGGCCCATGCCATCGATCACCTCAAGCCGGGCACCCGGAACAAGGTCCGCCAATTCGCGGCCAAGTTCCGGCGGCACCAGCGCATCCACCGCACCGTGGATGATAAAGGCGGGGAGGTTGACTTTGCGCAAGGCGGCCTGCCGGTCGGTCATGGCCAGAATTGCCAGAACCTGCCGGTTTTCACCCTCATCCGTCCAGCCGCGATCATGGGCAAGCCCGGCCTCGGCGCGCATTTCGGCCTCGGTCATCGGAAAGCCGGGCGTGCCCCAAAACGCGTGGCCCTTCACCCAGTTGTCCTGAAATTCGGCCCGCGTGCAGGGATGGGCCAGCAGCATCGGCAGCAGTTCAAGGCTGCGCAGGCGCGAGGAGGTCATCACAGCGGTTGCTGTCAACAGGCGGTCGGCGTGATCGGTCATCAGGATCTGGGTGATGCCGCCCCCCATGGAAATCCCGAAAATATGCGCCCGGTCGATCTGCAGTGCATCCATCAGGCCAATGACATCTTCGGCCATGTCGTTCAGGGAATACGCCGCCTTGGGCGTTTCACCGCGTTTGAGCGCTGCGAGGATATCCACGGCCTTTGAGGCCACTCCGGGGGCCGGGCATTTCTGCGATTTTCCCATGTCGCGATTGTCAAAAATAATGGCGCGATAGCCGCGTTCGGCAAAGCCCTGCACCAGCGCCTTTGGCCAGTGGATCAACTGGCTGCCAAGGCCGCGGATCAGGATCAGCGGCGGACCGTCCTGCGGGCCGTATTCCTCGACTTCCAGCATGATTCCGTTGGCTTTGATCTGCATCGTTCAGGTTCTTTCGGCTAGGAAGGCAAGTGTGGGCTCGGCGACCCGCTCCGGGATCATATAGGCCAGCCCGTGATCCGCATCGTCCAGAATGACGGTCCGTACATCAGGATTGGCTTCGCGCAACCGGTCAGCACTGGCAAGCGGTATGGTCTCATCCTCGCGCGCCCAGATCGCAAGCGTTGGAATCTTGCGCGCGGCCAGTTTCTGATGCAGCGGACCAAAGGGGGTCGACAGGATATGGCGCATGCTGGACAAAACCGACCTTGTGTACCCCCGATAACGGGTTTCCCGCACCATGCGCTGGGGCAGATCGGGAATATTGTGGTTTCGCCCTTCTTCCAGTCTGGCGAGGTTGCGCAGACGCGCACCGCCCAAGACCGACATGATCCAGTCGCCGGCCAACGGGGTGCGGGTGACAAACCCCATCACGCCCTTGCGTGGATGCTGGAACCCCGCCGCTGCCAGGAGGATCATGGATTTGACCCGCGCGGGATGTTCCAGCGCAAAGGCCGGCACGACCGTACCCCCCATGGAATACCCCAGCAGGTGAACGGGTTTGCGGATCATCTGGTCATCCAGGATTTCATTCAGGTGCGCGGCAAAGAAATGCGGCGTCTGCCGGTTGCGCGGCCTGTCGGACCAGCCGCGCCCGTAATGGTCATAGGTCAGAACCCGATAGCCGGCCTCGGTCAGAAACGGGATCAGCGGCGCGAAAATGAAACTGGGCGCAGACAGGCCGTGGACCAGCACCACGATCTCACCCGACTGGGGGCCGAACCATTGATAATGGGTGACGCCATTGGTCAGCGTGGCAAACCGGCCCGGGGCATCCGCGCGGGCGGTTTCATCCATCGGCAGACGGCGCGCACGCGCGATCATCGGTGGCAAAAGAATCACATCCAGGATCAGAAACAGGACGATCAAAAGCCAAAGAAGGCCGGTCATGCGCCGCCCCAGATCACCGGAAACCAGTCTTCGCGCAAACGCTGGCCTTCAACCATGTCATGCCCCGGATAGGGCGGCGAGGTGCGGCCAGGACGCTGGACATAGCGCGCATCATCCCCGACCCAGCGCAGGCTAAGGGCACGGCGGCGGTTGGGTTGCAGATTGCCGCGCGCACCGTGCACCGTTCGGAAATCAAACAACACGGCGTCACCCGGCTCCATCGGCCATTCAACAACGGTTGTGTCATCGGGGTTGGCGTCAGGATCAGGGACCGGAATCCAGTCATGCTTGTCCTTGTAAAAATCGCTGTCATCCGCCCGACTGACCGGACGCACCATCTTGGGCCAGCGATGGGAACCGGCGATGAATCTCAGGCTGGCCTCGCGCACCGGATCGGCGGGGATCCAGAAGCTGACCGTTTGCTCGCCGCGCACGAAATAATAGGGCGAGTCCTGGTGCCAGGGGGTTGGTTTCGGCGTGCCCGGCTCTTTTACCAGCACGTGGTCGTGGAAGAACTGCGCGGTTTTCGATTGCATCGCCTGAGCCGCCAGTTTCGCAACCGGGCTTTCGCGCACGATCTGTTCATATTCCGGGATGCGGGTCCAGTTGACATAATCGTCAAAGAACCGGCCTTGCGTGACGGCGTTTTCGTTGGCGTATTGGCCCGGCGCGGACATGTTGCGGTCAATGCCCGCGCGCATCACATCCACCCAGTCGGCCAAAACACCGGGCACCATCACGACGCCGTCGCGTTGAAAAGTTTCGATCTGGTCCGCTGTCAGGTTCATGGCATTGCCTCAAGGATATGGCGGCTGGTCATCAGGTCAAGATGCGCGCCGCCGCCGTTTTTGTGAAGGGTTATTTCGCGATCGCCCCGGCGCGAGAATGCGCCCGACGAAAGGTCATAAAAATCGCCAAGAATATCGGCGCGGGTGATCGCGCCATTGGCCAGCGGGTCGATCAGTTCGCCGATGTGATCCAGCGTGGTGTCGCGGCAATCAACAAAGATGCGCGCGCGCGCCATCGCGATGTCATCGGTTTCCCGCATGGAGGGCAGATAGGCCCCGATCAACTCAATATGCTGCCCATCCCGCAGCCAGTCGCCGTGCAGAACCGGTCTATCCGTCATCGTGCAACAGGCAATGATATCGGCCGCATGGGCGGCTGAGGGCAGATCGCCCGCGACAGAAATCTTGTGCCGGGGCATGGCGGCAGCAAGGGCCAAAGCCCCGGCCGCCGTCCGGTTCCAAAGCTGAAACTGTGCATCCGGGAACAAGGCGGCATAAGCTTCAATCATCGACCGGGCGACGGTTCCCGCCCCAAGGATCAAGATTTGGCGGCTGTCGGGCCGGGCCAGATGGCGCGCGGCCAAAAGACTGTCTGCGGCGGTTTTCCATTTGGTGACCAGCGCGAAATCAAGCGTGGCCTCGACCGTGCCGGTGGCGTCACTGAACAGTGCAATCAGCCCGTTCAGGTTGGCCAGCCCCTGCGCGCCATTGCCCGGAAAAACCGTCGCGGTTTTCACCGCAAGGCCCAGTCCGTCGATCCAGGCATGGCGCGACAGCAAGGTATCCGGCCCGCGCTGCATGACCACATCCTGCATTTGCGCACGCGGCAGAAGATGGCCCCGCGCCAGCGCATCAGTCAGCGCCAGCCAGTCAAGCCGGTGGTCGGCCGCGGCAAAGGATATATGGCGCGGTGTCATCCTGTGGCCCCCGGTGGCGGCAACAGGCCAAGCGACGTCAGGTGGGCTTGAAACCCGTCAGCATCCGCAAACAAATGGCCCTGCCAGCCACGGGCGGTGGCCGCGGCGATATTCTCGGCCCGGTCATCTGCAAACAAAAGCGACGCAGGCGGCAGGCCAAGCCCGGTTTCCACCAATTCATAAATCCCGGCAGACGGCTTCGTTACCCCCAACGGACCGGACAGGAAAACTGCGTCAAATTCGTGCAGAAACGGGTATTTTTCGGCAGCGATATCATAGGTTTCCTGCCCGATATTGCTGAGGATCGCCGTCTTGATCCCGGCCTGCCGCAACTTTGTGTTCAGCCGCGCCGACCCTTCGATTGCCGGAGCGGCGATATCTGCCCAGCGGTCGTGCCACAGGCGGATCATCGCGCTGTGCTCGGGATAACGGGATGCCGTGTCATAGACTGTCTGGCGGAAAGGCGCGCCGCTGTCGATGGCTTCGTTCATGGCGTGAAGGTCCACTTCGGCAAACAGGCGCCGGCGTTGCGCCTGCGGGATCAAGCCGTCAAAAAACGCCTCGGGCTGCCAGCGGATCAGCACATTGCCGATGTCAAAAATGACCGCCCTGATCTTGGCCATGTGCCCCCCTATTGCCGTACCTGCGGGCGTTTGCGCAGGGCCTGCCGGCCAATCGCCGCCTCGCGGCCAAAGGTATAAAGACCGGCCCCGACGATCAAGGAAATCCCGATCCAGCCAATCGCATCGGGCCATTGGCCGAAGATCACCACACCCCAGAGAATGGCCATCGGCATGGCTGAATATTCAAACGGCGCGGCCAGCCCGGCCTCGGCCAGCCGGTAGGCCTGGGTGATCAGATAACCGCCCAGCCCGCTGCCGATCCCGATCAAAAGGAAAATCACATAATCGCTGTATGCCGGCACGGTCCAGGCGCGAAACAGAAAGTCAATCGAGGCGTCGCCAGAGCCGGCAAATTGCCCCGGCCCAAAAGCGACACCCATGGCGCTGCTGATCAGGATAAATGCCATTTGGGTGTAAAACGAACTGGTGACCGCCTTTTCCTTGACCCCGATCCTGCGGGTGATGATCTGCAAGAAAGCATAGGCCAGTGCCGAGACCAGCGGCAACAGGGCCGCCAGTTGAAAACTGTGGCCGCCCGGGCGCAGCATGATGACAACCCCCAACAGGCCGACCCCGACCGCCGCCCACCGGCGCGCGCCGACCTTTTCGCCCAGAAACACGACGGAAAAGGCGGTGATCAACAGCGGGCTGACAAACCAGATCGCCGCGGCATCGGCCAGCGGCATCGCGGCCAGAGCGGCAAAATAAGCCATATTGGCGAACACCACGCAAAGGCCGCGGATGATCTGGATTTTCAGGTATTTGGTGCGGAAGATGTTCAGCCCGCCTTCGAAAGGGGCGATGAACACAAACAGAATGACCATCCCGACAAGGGCGCGGATCAGCACGATCTGATGCAGGGCATAGCCGTCGCTCAGCAGCTTGATCAGCATGTCATTGACGGAAAAGAACAGGGAGGCCGCGACAGCGCAAGAAACGCCGATCAGATTGGTGCGCGCTGAATTGGACATGGGGTGCCTTTGATTGTGGTGGCGTAAAACTGCGGGCTGGTGCGGGGCCGGTCTGTCCGGTTTGCGACCTGAACCGCCAAAACCGGGGCGGTTCAGGCCTTTAGCGCTTTTCGCAACTCCGCCTCCAGCCGTTCCAGAAACCGCGACCGGTCGGCCTTGGAAAACGGCTTGCCGCCGCCCTGCCGGAACGGGTCTGCGGCGCGAAGATCCGCCATCAGATCGCGTGTGGCGAGGCGGTTGCCGATGTTGGACGGGGTGAACACCTCGCCGTTATGCTGGATCACCTGCGCCCCGGTCGCGATGCATTTCGCGGCAAGGGGGATGTCGCCGGTGACGACGACATCGCCTTTGCCGGCCCTTTCGGCAATCCACATATCGGCCACATCGGGGCCGTCTGGCACGATCACGGTTTCCACCAAGGGATGCGGATTGGGCCGGATGCCGCCGTTGGACACGATATAGGTTCTGATCTTGTGGCGCTCAGCGACCCGGATCGCTTCGTCTTTGACGGGGCAGGCATCGGCATCGACATAGATCACGGTCATCGGTCGGTCTTTCGGTTGCGGGCGCTCCCGCCAGGCTGTGCCTGTTGGGCCGGGCGGGGGGGCTTGGCCCCCCTCGACCCCCCAGAGTATTTTCGGAACAAAGATGTGTCAGGAATAAAGCGCCTCGGCGTGAAAGGCGATATGATCTTCCATGAAACTTGCCACAAAGAAATAGCTGTGGTCATAGCCGGGTTGCATTCGGAAGCTGCCGTCTTGACGGCGTTCCGCCATGGCGTGGGCCAGCGCCTCGGGGCGCAGATTGGTCAGGAAGGGGTCGATGCTGCCCTGATCGATCAAAACCGGGCCGTCAAAGCCGGATTGGCGCATCATCAACGTGGAATCGTGGCGGGCCCATGTGGCTTCATCCTCGCCGAGATAGGCCGAAAGCTGGTTGCGGCCCCAGTCAGCGGCGGTCGGGTTTGCGATGGGGGCAAAGGCCGAAACGGACCGATAGCGGCCGGGATGGTTCATGGCGAGGGTCAGTGCGCCATGCCCGCCCATGGAGTGGCCGGTGATCGCCTGTGCGGATTCATCAAGCATAAAACCGTTGAACAGGGCAGCGGGCAGATCTGTGGTCAGGTAATCCCACATCTGAAAATGCGGCTTCCACGGATCCCGGGTGGCGTTGACGTAAAACCCGGCACCCTGTCCCAGCGCATAGTCCGGATCATCGGCAACGCCTTCGCCGCGCGGCGAGGTGTCGGGGAAAACCACTGCGATGCCCTGTTCGGCGGCCCATTGCTGTGCGCCCGCCTTGATCATGGCGTTCTCGTGGGTGCAGGTCAGGCCGGACAGATACCACAGCAATGGCACCTTGTCATTCTTCGCTTCGGCCGGCAGAAACAGCCCGAAGGTCATGTCGCAGTTGCAGCTTTCGGAGCGGTGGGAATAGACGCCTTGCGTGCCGCCAAAGCATTTGTTTTCAGATATGGTTTTCATGGTGCCCCCGGTTTGTTGTGTTTTGCCTAGCGCGGTTCGGGGCCGGGTTCAACCGGAGACCAGCGCGATCACATAGGTCAGCGACAGGATCGAAACGAGGGTCGAGATCAGGATGGTTGAGGACACCCGCACCGGCGCGACGCCATAATGTTGCGCCAGGATATAGACATTGCCTGCGGTCGGCATGGCGGCGGCGGCGATCATCACCGCGCTGGTGAAGGGAGGTACATCAAACACCCAGAGCGCCGCAAAGGCCACGGCCAGCGGGTGAAGCGCCAGTTTGGCGGTGGAAAGCCAGATCGCAATCGAGCGGCGCTCTGCCGATTTCGTGGCCAATGACGCCCCGATGGCGAACAGCGCGCCGGGCGTGGCGGCGGCGCCAAGGAGGGTCAGAAATTCGCCCAGAGGAACCGGCACCGGGACCGCAAAGGCCGACCATAAAAGGCCAAGGGCCATCGCCATCACCATCGGGTTTTTCAACAGACCAAGACCGACTGGCAGCAGAACCGAGGGCGACAGCCGCCCGGCGCGGTTGCCCGCGATCAGGATCACGATGAGGCTGCCGAACACGATCAGATCCGTGGCCAGCACGATCATCACCGGGCCTATGGCAGGCGGGCCCATCAGCAGGACCAGCATCGGGATGCCTAAAAATCCGACATTGCCGATGGCCGCGCACTGGGCCTCGATCGCGGCCTGTTCAATCCCGGTGCGGCGCAACAGGGCGACGGCGGTTGCCAACAGATAAACCGCCATTGTGCCGCAAAGATAGGCCAGCACCGAGGGGGCGTGAAACACCTGTGCCATGGGCAGGCTGGCGGCAAAGCGGAAAATCATCGCGGGCAGGGCGAAATAAAAAACGAATTTCGTCAGATGACCCGCGGCCTGTTCGGAAAAAAACCTTTGCCGGGCCGCGAAATAGCCAAGCCCGAGAATGGCGAAAAACGGCAGGGTTTTCAGAAAAATGGCCAGCATGGGCGCGGGTGTAACAGGAAACGTGCGATTGTCCAGATTGCCCGCGGTCCAGCTGAAATAAACCTTCTGCGGCGGCGGTCGCGGTGCTAGCCTTTGGTAAACAAGGAGGATGTTGATGCGTACATTCAAACAAAAGTTGGCGGATCCCGGCTATATCATCAACATGCAGATGAACGTGATCCCGTCGCCCGTGGTAACCCAGGCGATGGCGGCGGCGGGAACCGATGCGGTGATGATTGACATGGAACATGGCGCGGTCGGCCATGCCGAGGCCCATGCAATGATCGCGGCAACCCAGGGCACCGGTTGCGCGCCGCTGGTGCGTATCCCGGAAATCAGTGACGCCCATGTGAAACGGGTGATGGATCTGGGCGCCGAGGGGATTGTATTTCCGCTGGTTCGCACAGCCGATGATGCCCGCCGTGCGGTCGCCAGCCTGCGCTATCCACCCCACGGGACGCGGGGTTGGGGGCCGTTCATTGCCCATTCGCGCTGGGATGTGCCGATCATGGACTATGTGGCCGCAAGAGGTGATCAGGGGATTTGCTGCCTGCTACTGGAAACCGCCGAGGCCGTTGAAAACGCCGAGGAAATCTGCGCGGTTGAAGGCATTGATATCGCGGTGATCGCCGCGTTTGACCTGTCAAGCTCGCTGGGCATACCGGGACAGTTCGGCCACAAGGACTATTTGGCCGCCGAGGCACATCTGGAAAAGGTGATCCTGAAGGCCGGTCTGCCGATGGCGGCGGTTGCATTCAACCAGGATCGCGCCAAGGAACTGATCACGCGCGGCTATCGCGTTTTGGCCGGGTTTGATGTTTTGTGGCTGAAATCGGCGGTGGCGGCCTCGGTCAGTTGGGGGCGGCCGGGGTGATTGCGTCACCCTCCCGACCGGCCGCGATCCGCGCGACCGGCCAGGCGGGGGTCAGATCATTTGACTTTCTTACCGGCCACGACCAGCGGGTCGGTACCGGAGCGGGAATTCGCGGTGGCCAAAACCTTCGGCTTTACCTGCTTGGGTTTCTTGGCCTCTTTGTTGCCGTGAATTTTATTGCCCTTAGACATCGTATGTTCCTTTGAAATGACCCGTCGAAAGATCGACTGGGGTTACTTTTTCGCGGGTTTTGCTGCCGGTTTGGCGGCGGGTTTGGCTGCCGGTTTGGCGGCGGGTTTTGCAGGTGCTGCAGCTTTCATGAAAGTTCTCCTAGCGTATGGTTGCCGGCGGGCGGATGCCCGTCGGAAAGGGATGCTCAGGAAAATTAGGGTTGCCTGACGAAACGCCGCCAGGGCGATAACTTTGTCTGGACAAGAGGTCCGCGTCAGCGGTTGACCCGGCGGGTTTGGCCGCGTGACCAGCGCCTCTGACGACAGAAATATTCCTGTGGAAATCGCTTTTCAAGAGGCGTGATTGCAAGGCCGGAAATATTTTGAACAGCGACGGAAACAACACCGGGGCTTTTCCGAGAAACCGGATTTAACCTATTGTAATGTAACAGGTTCATGGAAAACGATTCCGGTTTTTCGGGTTGCTATTTTCGCAGGGTCAGCGTCCGGCTGACCGCGTCGCGCCAGCCGTCATAGGCGGCGGCGCGGCGGGCTGGATCAAGACGCGGTTCAAAACGGCGCTCCAAGGCCCAGTTTTTCGCAAAGTCGAGCGGTTGCGGACAGGCTCCGACCGCCAGCCCGGCCAGATAGGCCGCCCCAAGGGCGGTGGTTTGTGTGACCATTGGCCTGTCCACCGGCGCGTTCAGCTGATCGGCCACGGCCTGCATTGTCCAGTCGCTGGCCGTCATCCCGCCATCCACCCGTAGCACCGTTTCGCCGCCGCCCTGCCAGTCCGCGCGCATTGCTTCGAGCTGGTCGCCTTCCAGTCCCATCTTTCCCGAGAGACGCTCGAATGCCTCGCTGAAAAGCGGACCCGCCCGGCGATACTGGCGTAGCCCGTCGTCCGCCACGAGCCGGTG
>JAURMY010000137.1 GCA_030830465.1 Alphaproteobacteria bacterium | reverse complement strand
TGTCGTTCAGATAGGTTTGCAGAAACGCTTTCGGGTCTTCGATAAACTGGGCAATGGTTTCCTGCGACCAGATCAGACCCGCCTCACCTGCTGCGGCCAAGCTTGGGCTGTATTTGAAGCCTTCAGCGGTTCCCGCCACGCGGCCGATCACATCGTTCAGCAAAGGACCGGTTGCGTTCTTGGCGCCTTCTCCGATCTTGTGGCAGGCTTTGCATTTCTTGAAAACGGTCTCGCCTTTTGCCGCGTCACCATCGGCAAGGGCCGGGCCGCTCAGAAACAGCAGGCCGGTTGCCGCCACATATGCAATCTTTGCCAAAGTCATGTACTTCCCTCACATTTTCGGGCCGCAACGCCCGTTTCCATTCCGCCCATCCGGTAAACCATAGCAAAGCGGGCAAGTGTATAGGACAAATCCTCGCATTCTGTTTTGGGGCCGGTAAGTCCGCTTTACAAACCCGGATCAAAAGTTATGGTCGCGCCAGCCTGTTGCGGGCGTGATGGAATGGTAGACATACCAGACTTAAAATCTGAGGGGCGTATGCCCGTGGGGGTTCGAGTCCCCCCGCCCGCACCAATTTTCCCTGTCAATTCAGGTAAGGCGGGTGGACACAGGTGACATTGTGAAATTCGCACCCCCATATATCCACCCCGCCCGCCTCAGATCAGCTGATCCGAACCGCGCCGACAAGGGTTCAAAGCACTGAATGAAGGTGCTTCACACCGTTGTCATTCGGTCGGGCGCTTCCAGTTTTGGCCGTCGCAAAAAGTTGCGACACAGCCTTCGACCCGCAAAGCCTTTGCGCCAAGGATCACCCGAGAATTGTAATCGGCATTGGTTATCACATCATAAACCGTGCCGTTTTCCCAAAGACCGTCTTTTACCTTCTCGAGGTTCCAGAAGATCTTGCGACCAATCAGTTCCTGCGCCGCCGGATTGCTGGAATTCACAACCTCCGAAACGGTGGCGCAAAGTTTGGCCTCGTCTTCTTCGCAAGGGTGTACATCAACCAAAAGATGCGCGCCGGTCGCGTCTGTGATGGTCTGCCAGATGCCAAAAGGCTCATTTGCGAAGGCAGAGGATGCGGCAAGAATAGCGGTGGCGGTGATGAGGTATTTCATGGACTTCTCCTTGTTGTTTGGCGTGCCGGATATGGGTCACGCCGGTTCATTTTCAGGTGCCGTTTGGCGCGCCAATTCGGACAGGTTCTGTGCGATGTCTTTCAACGCTGCCTTGGCTGATGGAACAATTCCGGCCCAGCTTTTGAAGCCGTGAATAAGGTCGCTATATTCCACATAGGCCGCCGGCACCCCGGCGCCGCGCAGCTTTTCGGCATATTCCGCCGCCGCGTCACGCAATGGGTCAAATCCGGCAGTGGCGATAAAAGCCGGCGGTAAATTCCGCAGATCCCTGGCCATAAGCGGCGAAACACGGGGGTCGCTGAAATCCGTCCCTTTCGGGAAATATTGCGCGGCGAACCATTCCTGAACCTCGCCGTCCAGCCCATAGCCACTGGCGAAATCGACGGAGGATTGAGTTTCATGATAAGGCGCAAGGGACGGATAAATCAGAACCTGCCAAGCGCAGGCCGGCCCTTGTCTATCGCGCAACATCAATGTCACCGCCGACGCGATATTGCCGCCCGCGGAATCGCCGCCAATGCCGATCCGTTTGGGGTCAAACCCAAAGTCAGCAGCGCGTTGCGCCAGCCAGCAGAACGCGTCATAGCCATCATCAAGCGGCTCTGGAAACCGGTGCTCCGGGGCGCGCCGGTAGTCGACCGAAACCACTGCGATCCTGCTGTGGTTCGCAATCGCCCGGCAGGATTTGTCATGGGTGTCAAGGTCACCGATCACCCAGCCGCCGCCGTGGAAATAGACCATCGCCGCGCCATTTTGCGCGCCCCCTACTGGCCGGTAGATCCGGAAATTCAGCCCGCGCCCCGCAAGCGGCATCTGGTGGTTTTCCACATCACAGGCCGGGGCAATCGGCTCTTCCAGTTTTGCGACCATGGCTTTGTAGTAAAGCCGCGCATCGGTCGCGGACATCTCGTGCATTTTCGGGGCGGTTTTCACTTCGGGGGAGGACAGGATCGCTTTGATCGTCGGGTCTAGTTTGCGCGTGTCTTTTGGTGTTTGCCCGGTCGTCCCGCGCCGTTCCGTCCAATTTGGCACCGGCAAACCGGCCCGGCCCGGAATTGCACGGATTTCAAAATCAGCAAGATCAATATCTGCCATCTGTTCGGCGAAAGCCCTGGCATTGCCCGGAAACAGCGTTTCAATCCGACCGTTTGGCGCGACATACCAGCTGTCGCAACCCGATGCCCAGACCGTGCCGCCCAGGTCCGATTGCAGCGCGTCACTGTAGCGCAAACAAGCCTCGGGCCGCACTGAAACGAGTTTGTCCCGACCGGCCTGTTTGATCATGTCAACGATCCAGTCGACGGTCTGTTCGATCAGGTAGACCACCGAGGTGGTTCCGACGCCGGCATTCGGCCCGGTGACCATAAAGTAGTTCGGCATCGCCGGCACCATGACGGCCTTATAGGCATCCGTGCGGTCCTTCCACAGTTCCGCCAGCTTGACGCCGCCCGGCCCCGTCAGATCAAGGCCGAGTTTATGCGCCTCGATGTCAAAACCCGTGGCATAAATGATCGCGTCAAATTCCCGGCTGTTCCCAGCGCCGCTGACAATCCCGCTGGGCGTGATCCCGGCGATGCCCGAGGTTTCCAATTCGACGTTATCGCGGTTGAGTGCGGGGTAAAAATCATCCGAAATCAGGATCCGTTTACAGCCGAGTTCATAGTCCGGCAGCAGATGTTCCAAAACATCGGGGTCTGTCACCTGTGACCGGATATAGGTTTTGATCTCCGCAGCAGCGGCTTGCCGCAACAACGGATTTATCACAATCGGATAAAGCCGGGTGTCACGGTCTTCGAACATTTCCTCGCGCAGGGCCTGCATTTTTTGCGGTGTCGTTTCAAACGCCAGCCGGTCCGCCGCCGAATAGGCAAAATCGTCGCGCGGGGCGATGTAGTTCGGTGTTCTTTGGAACAAGGTCACCTGTTCGGCAATTTCTGCCAGTTTCGGAACGGCCTGAATGGCGCTGGCCGCACTTCCGATCACAGCGATGCGCTTGCCGGCCGGATCAAAGCTGTGGTCCCAGCGGGCGGTGTGCATCTGGGTGCCGGCAAAGCTGTCGCGTCCGGCGAAATCCGGCACGAAGGGCGCATGAAGTCCGCCGGACCCGTTGATGACAAACCGCGATTGAACCGTTTTTCCATCGCGGAACCTGGTCACCCAAAGTGACAGATCGTCGTCAAACGTGACGCTTTGAATTTCACGGCCAAGATGGATGCGGTCGCGCACCCCGTATTTGACAGCACAGTGCTGGATATAGGCCTGGATTTCCGGTTGCGGCGCAAACAGGCGGCTCCATTTGGGGTTCATCTCAAATGAGTAGCAGTAAAAATGCGAAGGTATATCGCATGTCGCGCCGGGATAGGTGTTCAGCCACCAGGTGCCGCCAATGCCGTCACATTTGTCATAGACCGCAAAGTTGGAAATGCCACTTTGCTCGAGCTTGATCGCCGCACAAATCCCGGAAAAACCGGCACCGATCACCAAGACATCAAGGGGCGCAGTTCCTTGCCGAGCGGCCGCCTGCAACGCCAATTCCGGGATTTGTCTGCTGGCCTCAAGGTCTTCCTTGATCTCGGCAAAACGCCCGTCGACAAAGGGGCTGAGTTCGGGATGGGTGAAGATGTAAAACCGGTCTTTGTCTATTTGCGACAAGGCCCAGGCGGCGACCACGGTGGGGTCAAGTCCTGCTTCAATGGCTGCGGCAATCTGTTTGCCCTGCTCGGTTTCCTCGCGGTCGGCCCCACCATTTCTCAGCGTCGGGCGGTCCTTGGATGTTTCGTTGATGGCCGTTTTCACCCAGCCCGGACACAGCACGCTAACGCCAATGCCCTGCGGCGCCAGTTCCTGGCGAATGGTCTCGGAATAACCGACACAGGCATATTTGGTGGCGTTATAAGGCCCGCCCCCCGGCAGGGCGAGATGGCCCGCCATCGACGCCGTATTCAGAATATGGCCGCCTTCGCCCTGTTCGATCATAATGGGCGTGAAGGTCTCTACCCCGTGGACCACGCCCATCAAATTGATGTTCACGATCCAGTTCCAATCCTCGATCGCTATTTCGCCGGTTGGACCGCCAAGCGATACGCCTGCATTGTTCACCACAAAATGCACTTTGCCGAAACGGTCCAAAGTTGCCTTTGCGGCCCGCCGCACGGCTTTGATATCAGCGACATCGCAAACCACAAAATCTGCAACGATGCCGTTTGCGGCAAGATGGTCGCGCGCCGCGCTCAACCGGTTGCTGTCAAGATCGGCCAGCATCACTTTCATGCCGCGCCGGCCGAGTTCGGTCGCGATGGCGAGGCCGATGCCCCCTGCGGCCCCGGTAACGAAAGCGACTTTTCCGATATATGACTTCAAATCTTTCTCCTTTGTCGGAGATAGGTTTGACTCTCTTACTGTTTAAGTAAAGTATGTAAGGATAACTTACGAAAGGTGATCGCAATGGACAGCCTCGCCAGCTTACGGCAACTCGTTGCCCTGGCTGAAACCGGGAATTTTCGCAAAGCCGGCGAGCAGCTTGGTGTGTCTCATTCGGCTGTCAGTCAGACCATAAAAAAGCTCGAAGAAAGCTATGGCGTTGATTTATTTGACCGAACCCGCGGCAAGACGGTGCCCACCGCCTTTGGAGAGCGTCTGATCGCCTCGTCACGCGTCGCGATCTCAGAGATTGACGCGGCGGCGCGCGATATCGGGTTGATGGAGAATTTCGCCAGCGGCCGCCTGGTGATCGGGGTCGATCCCAGCGTTTCCGAAAGCATTCTGTCCATCCCGATGACAAAAATGATGAATCAGTTCCCTGAGTTACAATTCTCGGTTCGCGTCTGCGACCGGGCGCGCTGGGAACGGCAACTGACCAGACGCGAGATCGACATCTACTTTGGCCTTCAGCCGGACCGGGAACTTGAGGAACTGCAATATCGCAAGCTGATCCTGCAACCGCCTTCGCTGATGTGTCGCGCGGGCCATGATCTTTGCCAAAAGCCGGTCATCAGGATTACGGATCTGGGCGCCCATACGGTGATCGGCGGCGATGTGCCGGATTGGTTTTTGTGGCGGATCCTTGACGCCTTTCCGGATACGTTTGACAGTCTTCAGGACATCCGGCGGACCTTCCTGACGTCACAGGATTTCGGTTTGCTGCGCCAGTTGCTGTTGCAAACCGGCGCTGTCGCCATTTTGCCTGATTACCTGATGCGCCTGGAGCTTGAGGCCGGCATCGTCCGGCGGCTGGAGCTTGAGGGATGGCCGTTCAAGGCGACAACAATCTCTGGCGTGGCGGCCTGGATGCATGAACGGCCGCTGCCCCCCTCGGCCAAACGCCTTCTGGCCGAAGTGCAGCAATTGCTAAGCCGCGCACAACGGCAAACGCCCCAACCGGTGCATCGCTGACAGGTCAGGTTTTGCTGATCGCCTTGATGTTTTCGTTATGTTTTGCCCGGGTCAGACCAAAGCCGCGCAGGAACATCACGGAAAGAAAGTATAACGCGATCACCATGACGACATAGGGCAACGCGACCGTGTGCATCGTTTCGGCATCGATAAGCGTGCCTTGCTGAACACCCAGGCTCAGCAATATCCCGGACACGAAAATTCCGACCCCGGTCACCATTTTACGGGTAAAGGAAAACGTCGCAAGATAAAGGCCGTCCGCCCGGTGACCGGTGCCGGTCTGGTCAAGATCAATCAGATCCACGGTCATCGAAAATTTCACCGCACTCAGCAAGACCGTTGACGTGGTTGTCAGAAACGTCATCCCGGCAATCAAATAGAACAACTCGGAAGATTTCGCCGCCGGGAGCAAGTCAAAATACTTTGCCAGAATAAGCGACACAGAAAGCCCCATGGAAAGCCAGGACAGGAAGATTGCCACCGACTTTTTCTCAAATCCGCGGATCACGAAAGCGGTTGAAAGATAAGCGATCACCGCGGCAGGCACCATCGTCAGGGTCACCAGGGCGATTTGCGTCGTGCTGAGGCCGAAATAGTAAATGCCAAAGTAAAGTTGCAGCGTCATTGCCAGCCCCATCACGAGGTTGGTGCAAAGCGACGCCATGAAAACCGCGCGAAACGAGGTATTTCCAAAAATATGCGTCAGGTTCTTCAGGAACTTGAAGCCATAGCCCGCCGAGGCGGTGTCGGGCTTGTTGAAACCGGCCACGGCGCGTTGCGTGCCAAGGGCGGAAATCAGCATCGCCACCACCATGACAATCGACGCTGCAAAGGCGTATTCGACATAGCCGTCCGGATTGAGAATGCCGGGGTCATAATCCACCGAATCCGGCAGATAATACCGGTAGACAACCACAGCCATCACCACGCCGCCGATCCATCCGAACATCAACCTTAAACCGGTAATCGCCGTTCGTTTGTCGTAATCCTCGGTGATCTCGCCGATCAATGCCGAGTTCGGCACTTCGTAAAAAGTAATCGCCAGACGCACTGTCACAGCCATGATCGTCAAATAGGCAAACAACGCCGCGTCAGACATTTCGGGCGGCGCCCAAAGAAAATAATATGTCAGCGCAATCGGTATGATCGAGGCATACATAAACGGATGCCGGCGCCCCAGACGCGAGGAAAACCGGTCTGACAAATAGCCAACCCAGGGATCCGAAACCGCGTCAAAAATCATGGCGATCAACAGGGCCAGACCAACCAGATAGGCGGGCAACCCCAAGACCTGATTGAAATAGATCATTAGGAACGTAGAAAACCCGTTGTCTTTGACCCCATAGGCGATCGACCCGAAACCATAGGATACGATGGTGCCTATTCCGACTTTCCTTTTGGACATCTCACACTCCATTTTCTGTGCAATGTGAGGGATTTTTACCTAAACCGTAAAGAGTGTAAGTATTTCTTACGAAACACTTGCAAATGGTTCAAAGATTGAAACGGCTTTGCCGCCTGACCCAGTGTCGGCGCATTTCTGTTTGCCTTTGGGGCGTGGGCGCAGACTTCACCACCAGATCGCCTGAATAACCGCAAATCCGTGCCGTCCGGCTGTGTTTTGATACCCGCGTCCATCGCTTCCGCTAAAGCGAATCGCGTTTTACTTGGAGCAATATGCATCACCTAACGCTTTGAAATCTTTGATTTCAGACAGCGATTGGTGATTCAAGTTTAACGCATTTCGCTCTAAGGAAATGGTGCTCAATTCCCACGGCATTCTTCGCCTACCAGACCGGACGGGAACGTGCGGCATGTTTCGGCAAGCGGCGTGACGTTGTTTGCCGGGCGATCCAAATGGATTGACGGGAGGGCCGGACCCTTCGGATAATCAAACCACCAGATCCGTTTGTCGATTTATCCACGAACCATTTTCACCGTACTAACGTTTCAGCCATCGCCGACCAACTGATATTCAACTCCTCAAACCCTTGCAGCGAAACCGATCAAATTCCGAGCCGATGGTTGAGCACCGTTAAAGGTCGGCATGAAACCGTTAAACAAAGCTGCGCGGACGGGGGGTTTTACCACCCTTTCGCTCACCTAAAGCCATAGGAAACCAGGTACGTATCCAATGGCAGCCTGATCTTATCCTGCCCTGATTGTCATGGTTCGACAGGTTTCGGTCAAGCGGTCTTTGCCCAACCCCTTTTGAGCGCCCTCACGCAAGCCGTGATTGGCGCTCAGATTCCGGCGGCCGCAAAAACGCCCAAGCGTAACCGTCCGCACGGACAATCGGTGCGGGGTTGATCCGCGAACCAAAATTCGCCTTCGCACGCGCTGCATATGATTTGCCGGTTGACGGCAACGGGGACAGCCGGTTTCAATTGCAGGCACGTTTCGCCATCACCCAGCAGGAGCCCGGCATGCCGCAAGACAAAACCATTCTGGTCATCGGTACCTTTGACACCAAGAATGAGGAACTGGATTATCTGGCCGGGAAAATCCGCGAACAGGGTGGGCGCACATTGACGATGGATGTCAGTGTCTTGGGGGACCCGGCCCAACCCACCGACATTTCCAAACATCAGGTCGCGGAAGCTGGCGGTTCCTCAATTCAAGCGGCGATCGCCTCAGGCGATGAAAACACCGCGATGCAGATCATGGCAGACGGGGCGTCAAATCTGTGCAGCCAGCTGAATGCCCAAGGCAAGATCGACGGCATGGTGGTGATGGGGGGCACGATGGGCACCGATCTGGCCCTGGATTGCGACCGCGCCTTGCCAATGGGCGTGCCGAAATATGTGATTTCCACCGTGTCGTTTTCGCCGATCCTGCCGGCCGAGCGACTGTCCTCTGACATCCAGATGATCCTTTGGGCCGGGGGGCTTTACGGGCTGAACTCGGTTTGTAAATCGTCGCTCAGTCAGGCGGCGGGGGCGGTTCTGGGGGCCGCGCGTGCGGTTGAAAAACCCAAACGGTCACGGCCCGTCATTGGCATGACAAGCCTTGGCAGTTCCTGCCTTAGATATATGAAACTGTTGAAGGATCCGCTGGAGGCGCGCGGGTTTGAAGTTGCGGCGTTTCATGCGACCGGCATGGGCGGCATGGCTTATGAAAACCTGGCAAAAGAGGGATTCTTTGCCGCTGTGATGGATTTTGCCCTGCCGGAGCTTGGCAACCTGATGGTCGGATCGGTTGTCAACAGCGGGCCGAAACGCCTGACGGCGGCAGGTCTGGGCGGCATTCCCCAGATCGTTGCCCCCGGTTGCAGCGACCTGATCGATTTTGCCGCCTGGCAGGACGTGCCGGCGCGATTTGCCGACCGGCCGTTTCACGCCCATAACCGGCTGATCGCCTCTGCCGCGCTGACGCCAACAGAACGGCGCGAACTGACCCGCGATATCGTCGCCCGGCTGGAAACGGCCAAAGGGCCGGTGCATGTGATCCTGACCACCGGAGGGATCGAGGAATGGGACCGCGAAGGCCAACCCGCCCATGATCCCGAAGGGCTGCAAGCGATGTTGGACGAGTTTCGCAAGACCGTAAAGGCGCCGCTGGCGATGACGGAAATCGATTGTCACATCAACGATCAGGCCTTTGCCGACAAGGCGCTGGAGGTTTTGGATCAATGGATTGCGGACGGGGTGGTGAAAACCGGCGTCGCCTAGGCAGACCAGTGCAGGACTTGCGGACGGGCTGCCCGGCGCCCCGATGATCCCCCTTCAAAAGGCTGCGGGAATAGGCCATATCAAGGCCGTCCCGCGCATTCCGCGCGGCCATTTGCGGAGCCTTTGATGCAATCCCCCGTTCACGCCCTGTCTCATAGCCTGAAAGCCCTGTCGGGCATCCTGACCAAAGCCGAAACCCATTGCGCCGATCACAAGATCGACCCTGCCGTCATGGTATCGGCACGCCTTTTTCCCAATATGCTGCCATTGACCCGTCAGGTGATGATCGCCTGTGACCATGCAAAAGGCGCCGCCGCTCGGCTGTCCGGGCAGGAAAACCCCAGCTTTGCCGATACCGAAACCAGCTTTGCCGAATTGCAGGCGCGGATTCAGAAAACCCTGGATTTCATCGCGACCGTTCCGGCCAAAGCCTTTGAAGATGCAGACACACGGACCATTTCCTTCAAAGCCGGTCCCCGCGAAATGAACATGAGCGGCGCGGAATATCTGGCGCTTTATGCGTTGCCGAATTTTTATTTCCACGTCACGACCGCCTATAACATCCTGCGTCATAACGGGGTGGATATCGGCAAGCGGGACTACCTGGGCGCTTGATATAGGCGGTCATCCGGCGGTGGCAAAATGGCCATCGCCGGAGGCCAAAGCGAATTGCGTTTTGACTGGCGCAAATTGCATCACCTAATGCGTTGAAATCTTTGATTTCAGGCAGCGTTTGGTGATTAAGGTTTAACGCATGTCGCTCTAGCTTGTGCGTCAGTCAAGCGCGATCCGCGGGCGTCCCGATGCGGTGACGGTGATCTCGGCCTCGACGAAAACTTTGCGCCCTTCCACCTCGGACTGGCGGATGTCGCGATCAACGGAAATGCGCAGATCCTCGGCCCCGGCTTCGCGTGCCAAAGCGGTCGCCGCGTCGCGCAAAGCCGTTTCCAAAGCTGTCATCGCGTCGGCATCTGAGTTGAAATCCTGCGGCCCGTCGCCGAAATGAACCCGATAACGGTTTTCCGACGGGCAGGTGATTGTCCCCGCCTGGCGCATGGAAATCTGCCCGACCACCGCGCCAAGGGCATTGGCCACACCGGCGTGTTCCGGCAGGATCATCCGGGTGTTCAAACGGTCGCCGACCGCACCGTAATAGGCCGGGGCCGATGCGCCCAGCCCAATGACCGGCAGGTTCAGACCCGCCTTTAGCGACATCAGGCCACGGTGATGGTCAAGCCCCTGCCGCACCAATATATGCCGCGCCAGCGTTTCCGGCAGGTGCCCGTCCCAATCGTTACCATCTTCGGAAAAGGCGACCGTCAGCAGCGCCTCGGCGGTTTGTTCGGTCAGTTGATCGACGACCATGCGCGCCAGTTCGGCACTGCCTGCCGCCAACCGGTTGCCCGCCCCGGTCCGCTGACGGGCGAACAAGGTCAGGGCCATCTCGGCCGCCTTGGCGTCCCAGCCGTCCTGCATGCCAAGAACATGGGCCGCGTCCGACGGCGTGATCGCCGAAATCATCACCAAGCCGCGCGATACCAGCCGTTCCAGCGCCGAAAGTTCCATCCGGTTGCCAACGACGCGGCCCATTTCACGCGCCTGAAGGCCGATATTCGCAAAGACCTTCTGCTCGCGTTCGCTCAGACCCTCGGCGGTGCGGTCGCGCCCCAGGACCGGCATCACGAAACGACCGTCCATATCGCCGATTCTTTCGCTGGCGATTTGCCGTTCCAGCGCCGCATGCACCAGTTCCGGCCAGTTCACAGCACATAGCGAAACCGGCATGACCCGGCGCGGGCCAAGAAACAGGCCGCCCGCCAATCCGTCGCGGGCCATGTGGACTTCGCTGTCGCCGCCAAGGCCCGAGGTTCGCATCGCCACCGCTTCGACCATTGTCCGGTAGGGGCCGACACGCGCGCCCAGGGGGTCAATGGTCGGCTTTCCGTCGCGCAGCACGGCGACATCGGTGGTCGTACCGCCGATATCTGACACCATCGCGTCCTTTTCGCCGGTCAGCCACCGGGCGCCGACCAGCGACGCGGCGGGACCTGACAGAATGGTCTCAATCGGCTTCAGGCGCGCCATAGAAGAAGACACCAGCGCCCCGTCGCCCCGCACCACCATCAAGGGCGCGTCAATGCCACGGGCCGCCAGCAGGCCCTCGGCCGCCGATATCAGGTGGTCAATCATCCCGATCAGCCGCGCGTTCAGAACCGCCGTCATCGCCCGTTTCGGACCGTTCAGCTTGGCGCTGAGGTCATGCGAGCAACTGACCGGCTTGCCGGTCTGCGCGACGATCAGATCGCGCGCGGCAATTTCATGCGCCGGGTTGCGGGTGGCAAACTGGCTGGCCACGGCAAAGCCCGAAACCCCATGCGCCATCAGCGCCAGTTGCGCAGCCAACTGATCCGCATCAAACGGGGCCAGTTCCTGACCGGCATGGCCGTGACCGCCGGAAAGCCTGATGACCGGATCCCCTTTCAGGCTTTCCGAAAGGCCCTGACGTTTCAGATCCGCCTCGTCAAAGCCGATGGCAATCAGCGCAACGCGTCCGCCCTGCCCCTCAACCAACGCGTTGGTCGCCAGCGTCGTGGAAAGTGACGCCATCGCCACCTGTGAAGGCGCGACACCGCTTTGCGCCAGAACGGCGTCAATCGCCTGACCGATGCCCACGGCCAGATCGTGCCGGGTGGTCAGGGCCTTGGCCTTTGCCAGAACCCTTACTTCGTCTTCCAGCAATACCGCGTCGGTATAGGTGCCGCCGGTGTCCACGCCCAAAAGAATTGCCACGATCCGCCCCGTTCATTGTTCAGCTTGTGAAATAGCCATGCCAAACGGCGGCGTCAGCCCATAAAACGACATTTGAATGCGTGTAACTGCCGTTCCAAACCGCCCCAAAGCGAATTGCGTTTTACTTCGAGCAAATTGCATCACCTAACGCGTTGAAATCTTTCATTTCAGGCAGCGTTTGGTGAGTCAAGTTTAACGCAATTCGCCCTAGGGTTTGACCGCTTTTTTCAGGAAATCGTTTAGGGATTTCTGAACCCCCTCCTTGATCGCCTTGTCCACATCGTTTGACAGCTTTTCGGCGGCCTCCTGTTTGGCTTTCTCCAGATCATCCTTCAGTTTTGCGGCGGCTTCTTCTGCTTGTTTGTTGACCTCCGCCCCGATCAGTTTTTGCAAGTCGGCCTTGTAGGACAGCCGGGACCACGGCCCTTCAATCAGAATGGGCAAATGAGGCCCGTTCGGGTCATTCAGATTGGCCAGAACCGTCATTGTATAGGACATTGACCGCGCGCCCAGATCCACCTTGCCTGCGCCCGTCGCGTCAATGATCGGGCTTTCTAGGATCATGTCGCTGTTGCTCAGCACGCCGCCCTTAATCGAAAAACTGCCGGTTATACTGTTGAAAACGGTCTTGTTTTCAGCACCCCGGGCGGAAGTATCCAGCGTTTTCAACATATTCGCCAGGTCAAACCCGATGATTTCGCCTTTTCCAACCCTGGCTGACCCCGCGCCCGACAAAGAGCCGACCAGCGCCTTGACCGAATTGCCCGAAGCCAGACCTTTCAGGGAAATGTCCGCCGCCGCAGACAGGCGGTCATAGTTCGCGGCATCTTTCAGAAGCGGACGTAAATCCACCTGTGTCGCCTGCAGATCCGCCGAGGTCGAAACCCCGCCCTGGCTGTTCAGCACGACCTGGCCCGAAATGGTTCCGCCATAGGCTTTGGCCTGGCCCAGATCGGTGACCAGCCTGCCATTGTCCAGTTTTGCGCGCAGTTTTATGGCGTCAAACCGGATCACCCCCAAATCAAGCGATCCCGCCTGCAAAGCCAGATCGGCGTCAACCGCCCGCAGGCCGCTGACATCAATCGGATCGGACGGCCAGCCTTGACCGGAAACCGCGCCACTGTCGCCGCCGCCTTTGGTCAGGGCGGCAAAGTTCAGGTCACCCGCCGTCAGATTTGCATTCACATGCGTCCGCCCGCCCGTTGACAGAATATCCGCGTCACCCGCAATGGCATTGCCCCCCAAAGCCAGGGTCGCGCCGCGCAAATGCAGCGATCCGTTTTCGGTCAGCGTCAGCTTTGCGCGCAATTCAGCTGTGTTGCCAAGGCCTTCGGGCAAGGACAGCGCGCCGTCAGTCAGATCGGTCGCGGCCTTGATGTCGGTCAGCGCCACGTCAAGATCGCCTTTTGCGACGACGGGCGACAGCCCGGCGATGCCTTTAAAGCCGATGCGGCCAAACCCGCCGTCCGCAGTAAAGGTCAAATCACCAACCGCGCCGTTCAGAAAAGACGTGAACGTTTGAACCGTCCCGCTGAAACGAAGCTTTTGGCCGTTCTTGACCAATGCGCCGGTGACCTGAAGTCCGCCTGCAGCATCAGGCAGCGCAGCGGTCAGGTCTACGTTTGACAGGGCCAGATTGGTGCCGGACTGCCGGTCCATATAGGTGAAACTGCCACCATCAATCCGCCCTTCGGCCAGCGAAAACCCGGCCAAGGCCGCAGACCCGGCCGCATCCCCCTGCGCCGGGGTCGCAGGTTCGCCCGAAAGTGTCCAGTTCGCGCGCCCGTCTTTGGCCTTTTCCAGCCTGATCTTCGGGTTTTCCACCCGCAGTTCCCGG
>JAURMY010000136.1 GCA_030830465.1 Alphaproteobacteria bacterium | reverse complement strand
TGCATGAAGTCGCCAACGCCCTGGAAACGGCATTGGGCGAAAGTGAAACGGCCAAGCTGATCTGGAAGCCGAATGTCTCGACCCAACTGGAACTGGAAGGGGCGCAAAAGCTGATGAAGCTGATCGGCGCGCTGGAAGACGACGACGATGTTCAGAACGTCACAGCCAATTTCGAAATGTCCGATGAGGTGATGGAACAGCTGTAATCAGCCGCGCTGACGCTGTGGCCAGCACCTATCGTCAAAAGCCCGCGCCGTCGTCTCGGCGCGGGCTTTTTTATCAGTCATAGGTCGCTTCGTTGTCGCCCAGATAGATGTTCGACGCGTCGCAGATATCAATGTCGGTCGGATCATCGACAACTTCGGAATTGTCGTCGCCCAGCCAGCTTGCGGCGAAGGTCTGCGCGCAATTGCCGGTGTCGGCGTGAAACTGGGCCTCGGCATGTTCGCCCGGCTTCAGATGGGAACCGGCCATCCAATTGGTGCTCCAGCCGCTGCCGTCATTGGTGTAAAATCCAATCAGCACATTGTTGGTTGTGTCATTGTAAATCGTGAAGACGCCCTGCGAGCCGGTGCCCTGCGCAACGGCGCTGAACGACAATCCGGCCGCCAGGACGGCGGTTGTGGCAATGATCTTGATCGGGTTCATGAAGTTTCCTTCCATGTAAAACAGCCGCCATTCGGCTGTTTGCACAAGCTTAATCTTCGATTGGGCTTGCACTCAAGCAATATCTGCGCTTGCCTTGCAGGGGCATTCTGAAAGGCAATCCGTTGACATTGAAGGCACAATCCGACCCCGCAACGCCCATCCGCTCGCCCTGGATCGGGATCGGCTGGATGGCCCTGACGGGATTGCTGTTTGTCGGGGTCACCGGGATCGTGCGCTATATCGGCTCGGGCGTGCCTGCGGCCGAGGCGGCCTTTATCCGCTATGCGATCGGGCTTTTGTTTATGTTGCCGTTTCTGATACCGGCCCTGAAGGGACGGATGGCTGCCCGCAAGATTGCGCTGTTCAGCGGACGCGGGATCGTCCACGCGCTTGGGGTGATCTTGTGGTTCTATGCGATGGCGAATATCCCGATCGCCGAAGTCGTGGCCATTGGCTATACCTCGCCGATCTATATCACCATCGGGGCCGCGCTGATGTTCGGTGAGAAACTGGCGGCGCGGCGCATTCTGGCCGTTGTGGCGGCTTTTATCGGTGCGATGATCATTATCCGGCCGGGGTTTCATGACGTCGGCAGCGGCCAGTTGGCGCAGGTGGTTTCGGCCCCGTTATTCGCGATCTCCTATCTGATTGCAAAGCGGCTGAGCGGGCTGGAAAGCTCGACCGTAATTGTCGGCATGTTGTCGGTCTTTGTGACGCTGGGCCTTGCGCCCTTTGCCTATGCGGTGTGGGAGACCCCCTCTATGTCCGAGGTGTTCTGGCTGGCGCTTGTGGCGGTGATTGCCACGACCGGCCATGTCACCATGACCAAGGCCCTGGCGGCGGCGCCGTTGATGGTGACCCAGCCGGTGACGTTCCTGCAATTGATCTGGGCCACGATGCTGGGGTCGTTCGTGTTTGGTGAACCGGCGGATGTTTTTGTGTTGCTGGGCGGCGGGATCATCATCGCCTCGGTCAGTTTCATTTCCTACCGCGAATGGGTGGTGACCCGACGCGCGGGAACGCCGGCTGCGGTGTCGGTCGAATAACCTGCTATCGGAGGCCCTGCGGGCCATTCCTTTCAGCCCCGTTCGGGGCGGAATTGGTGTGGGTTTTCGGTTGGATCGTTTTTATTGATTGACGAGTCAATAAAAATACGGGCATCAATTGACCGGTAAGAACCGGGGGAATCGTGCCGAAACTGGGAATGGAACCATTGCGCCGCGCGGCGCTGGTCGACGCTACGATCGCTATGATCGGCGAGGCGGGGTCGCTGGATGTGACCGTCAGCGCCATTGCCCGGCGGGCCGGCATGTCAAGCGCGCTGGCGCATCATTACTTCGGCAGCAAGGACCAGATCTTTCTGGCGGCGATGCGCCATATTCTGTCGTCCTTTGGTGACCGGGTTCGGTCCGAACTGGCCCATGCCGAAACCCCGCGCGAACGGTTGAACGCGATCATTGCCGCCTGTTTTGACGAACGGGAATTTGAGGCCGAAGTGGTATCGTCCTGGCTGTCGTTTTACGTGCAGGCCCAAACCTCGGACGGGGCGCGGCGCCTGTTGAAAATCTATACCGCGCGGCTGCACAGCAATCTGGTTTTCAATCTGAAGCAACTGACCAATCCGGCCAATGCCCAACTGATCGCCAGCGGTCTGGCGGCGCTGATCGACGGGCTTTATATCCGCCAGGCCTTGCGGGAAAACCGGTTGGACCGGTTTCAGACCATGGGTCTGGTCTGGGATTATCTTGACATCAAGCTTGGAGCGCAGGGCAAGGCATGAGCAAGCCGAATATTCTGATCATCATGGTGGACCAGTTGAACGGAACCTTGTTCCCGGATGGTCCGGCCGAGTGGTTGCACGCGCCGAACCTGAAGGCGCTGGCGGCGCGTTCCACCCGGTTTCGGAACGCTTATACGGCCTCGCCACTTTGCGCGCCGGGGCGGGCCAGCTTCATGTCCGGTCTGCTGCCCAGCCGCACAGCGGTATACGATAATGCGGCCGAATTTGCCTCGGCGATCCCGACCTATGCGCATCATTTGCGCCGGGCCGGCTATCAGACCTGTCTTTCCGGCAAGATGCATTTTGTCGGCCCGGATCAGATGCACGGCTTTGAGGAACGCCTGACGACCGACATTTATCCCGCCGATTTCGGTTGGACGCCGGACTACCGCAAGCCGGGTGAACGGATCGACTGGTGGTATCACAATATGGGGTCGGTGACCGGCGCGGGCGTTGCCGAAATCACCAACCAGATGGAATATGACGACGAGGTTGCCTATAACGCGACGCGCAAGATTTATGATCTGGCGCGGGGCCATGACGACCGGCCCTGGTGTCTGACTGTCAGCTTCACCCATCCGCATGATCCCTATGTGGCGCGCCGCAAATACTGGGATTTGTATGAGGATTGTGAACATCTGCTGCCCGAGGTTCCGGCAATGGATTACGCCGATCACGATCCGCATGCCAAGCGGATATTCGATGCGAATGACTGGCGCAACTTCACCATCACCGAGGAGGATATCCGCCGGTCGCGCCGGGCCTATTTTGCCAATATCAGCTATCTGGACGACAAGATCGGCGAAATGCTGGCGGCGCTGAACAGCACCCGGCAGGACGCGACCGTGGTGTTTGTTTCCGATCACGGCGACATGCTGGGCGAGCGGGGCCTGTGGTTCAAGATGAACTTTTATGAAGGCTCGGCACGGGTGCCGCTGATGATTGCGGCGGCGGAAATGGAACCGGGGCTGGTGACCGCGCCGGTGTCGACTTTGGATGTCACCCCGACACTTTGTGCGCTGGCTGGCGTGTCGATGGACGAGGTCGCCCCCTGGGTCGAGGGCGAATCGCTGGTGCCGCTTGGGCAGGGGGCGGAACGCAGCTCGCCGGTGATGATGGAATATGCGGCCGAGGCGTCCTATGCGCCGCTGGTGTCGCTGCGCTATGGCAAGTGGAAATATAACCGCTGTGCGCTGGATCCGGACCAGTTGTTTGATCTTGAGGCCGACCCGCAGGAAAAGGTCAACCTGGCCGGCACGGCAGCGCATGCCGGCACGCTGGCGCAGTTGAAAGCCAAATCCGAGGCGCGCTG
>JAURMY010000135.1 GCA_030830465.1 Alphaproteobacteria bacterium | reverse complement strand
TCTGGGGGCGGGGTTGGTCACGCGCAGGCCTTTGCAATCCGAGTGATTTTATCAGGTTCCGGCATTGCATCTAGCAAGCCCGAGCCGCCGGTTCAACCCGTTTCACAGGGTGGCGTTGACGCCTCCGCCGTCCAAAAGGATGTTTTGCCCAATGATATAGCCCGCATATTGCGAGCATAAAAAGGCGCACATCGCGCCAAATTCCCCGGCCGTTCCATCGCGCCCCGTGGGATTGGAGGCCTGTCGCCGGGCGCGCGCCTCAGCCTCGGAAATCCCCTGTTGCTGCGATACCCGCTGATCCAGGCTGGCAATCCGGTCGGTCGCATGGGAACCCGGCAACAGGTTGTTCATCACCACCCCCTTGCCGGCGATTTGCCGCGACGTTCCGGCCACATATCCGGTCAGCCCCGCGCGGGCGGCATTGGACAGGCCCAGAACGGCCAGCGGCGCCTTGACCGATTGCGAGGTGATATTGACGATGCGGCCCCATCCCCGGTCCATCATGCCCGGTGCCACCGCCTTGATCAGGGCAATCGGCGTCAGCATATTGGCATCAAGCGCCTTGATGAAATCCACGCGCTCCCAATCCTGCCACATGCCCGGCGGCGGCCCCCCGGCATTGTTCACCAGAATATCCGGGTTCGGACAGGCGGCCAGAACCTCGGTGCGGCCGGCCTCGGTTGTGATATCGCATGCAACGGTCTTGACCTGAACCCCGAAGGTGCTGCGAATATGTTCGGCCGTGGCCTCCAGCGTCGATGCGGTCCGCGCGTTCAGAACCAGATGAACCCCTTCCGCGGCCAAGGCCTCGGCACAGCCCCGGCCCAGCCCCTTTGAAGCCGCGCAAACGATCGCCCATTTGCCTTTGATCCCTAAATCCATGACGCCCGCCTGTGTGAAAGTTCCGTTCGCGGGCCAGACTAAACCAGCATCCGGTTTCGTCAAGGTGAAGGGCCGGGGCGAATCGCCCAAACCTTCCCTTTGGGATCGGCCAATTTTCGCCACAATTACCTCAAACCTGCCGAAAAATTCCTTTTGTCTTAACGTGGCGCCAAGGCCTTCAAAGCTAAAGTCGGCCCAAATCGGGGTTATTCGCGGGGTATTGGGAAATGATCACAGCCAGATCAGGGATACTGTTTCGGCGGCGGCAACAATGCCTTAATGTCGCCCCGGAACCGCCTGTTTTCTTGACATTTTCCTCAGTTGAGCCTAAATTCATTCTCGACTATGGCGGTGGGGATTGCCTAGGACAGGTCGCAAGACAACGTTCCGAACGGGCAAAGCCATCCCTACAACATAGTGCAGGCGCATCCTAACATGAGCGGGCATTTCACAGGTGGCGGATCCCAGGATCACGAAGTTTGCAACGTGTTTCGCGGCGCGGATTTCATGGTGACTTCGGGCCTGAACGCGGGCGACGCGATCACCAATGCCTCGGACAGCAGCGTTGGCGACACCTATGTGTTTTCGACCGCCCCCACCCCGCTGGATCTGGTCATTCACGACGGTGGTTATGGCCACGGCAATTCCGCCTCCCGATTTGAGGATAACGTGTCCGGCCAGACCGTTGGTGCCGGCTCGGAACTGGGCACATTGGGCGACGGGCTGGAACTGGAAAGCCGGCTGACATTCATGGGCTCGGACGGCTCGAAAGTGGAAGTCCTGATCATCAACAACACCAATCAGGGCAGCTATGACTGGTCGGGTGAATATTTCCTGCCGATGTCGCCGCTGGTTCCGGGGATGGAATATACCCTGATCAAGGCGGATATCGACCCCGGTGAATTCCGCTATGCCGATTACAAATGCGTCTGTTTTGCCCGCGGCACCATGATCCGCATGGCCAATGGCACCGAGAAACTGATCGAGGCGATCCGCGAAGGCGACATGGTGCTGACCCAGGACCACGGCGCACAGCCGGTGCGCTGGATCGGCGGACGCACCGCACGGGCTTTTGGCCATCTGGCGCCGGTGGTGATCTCCAAAGGCGCGCTTGGCAACCACAGCGACCTGATCGTCAGCCAGCAACACCGGATGCTGCTGTCGGACTGGCGGGCCGAAGTGATGCTGGGCAGCCAGGAAGTGCTGGTAAAGGCCAAGGATCTGGTCAACGGCGACACGATCTATACCCGTCAGGGCGGTGTGGTGGAGTATTTCCACATCCTGTTCGACAGCCACGAAATCATCTTTGCCGAAGGCATTCCCTCGGAAAGCCTGCATATCAACCAATCGACGCTTGACAGTCTGGCGGCCGAAAGCCGGGCCGAGATCATCGAACTGTTCCCAGAATTGGACACCTGTCCCCAAGTTTCGGCTGTCGCAAGCCGGATGTCACTGAAATCCTACGAAGCTTCCGCCCTTCTGAAGCAAGTGGGATTTCGGTAACCCCCCCAGGGTGCCGCAGGAGGCTATCCCTGCGGCACCTCCCTAACACCAAGGTGCACCAGTCGGCCCTGTCCCTCCCCCGGTCAGGGCCGTTCTGTTTGCGGCAGGCGGGCCAAATCGCCGCGAACCGGTGTCAACAGCCAACTTGCCCTTTCCCCGGCGCCGCTCTATATCGCCCAGCATGCTTGACCATGCCTCAAACCAGCCGAAACTGCCGCCGGAGATTGACCGCCGCCGGACCTTTGCCATCATCAGCCACCCTGATGCCGGCAAGACCACGCTGACCGAGAAATTCCTGCTCTATGGTGGCGCAATCCAGATGGCCGGACAGGTCCGCGCCAAGGGCGAGGCGCGGCGCACGCGGTCGGACTATATGAAGATGGAGCAGGAACGCGGCATCTCGGTTTCGGCCTCTGCCATGTCTTTTCCGTTCAAGGATTTCTGGTTCAATCTGGTTGATACGCCGGGCCACTCGGACTTTTCCGAGGACACTTACCGCACCCTGACTGCGGTCGATTGCGCGGTGATGGTCATCGACGGGGCCAAAGGGGTGGAAAGCCAGACCCAAAAGCTGTTTGAGGTCTGCCGGCTGCGCGATTTGCCGATCCTGACCTTTTGCAACAAGATGGACCGCGAAAGCCGCGACACCTTTGATATCATAGACGAAATTCAGGAAAACCTGGCGATTGACGTGACCCCGGCCAGCTGGCCGATCGGCATGGGACGCGAGTTTCTGGGGTGCTATGATATGCTGAACGACCGGCTGGAACTGATGGACCGCGCCGACCGCAACAAGGTGGCGGAATCCATCAAGATCAACGGGTTAAGTGATCCGAAACTGGCCCAGCATATCCCGGCGCATCTGCTGGAAAAACTGCTGGAAGATATCGAAATGGCGCGCGAACTGTTGCCCGCCTTCGACCAGAAAGCGATCCTTGAAGGCACTCAGACCCTGATCTGGTTTGGTTCGGCGATCAATTCCTTCGGGGTGCAGGAACTGATGAACGGCATTGGCCGGTTCGGCCCGAAGCCCCAGCCCTGCCCGGCCGAGCCGCGCCAGATTTCGCCGGATGAGCCGACCGTCGCCGG
>JAURMY010000020.1 GCA_030830465.1 Alphaproteobacteria bacterium | reverse complement strand
TCACATCCAGCGTGGCATGGGAAATACGCCCGGCGTCAAGGGCTGCCAGCAGGGCCGTATCGTCGATCAGCGGCCCGCGCCCCGGATTGATGATCGCGGCACCCTTGGGCAGGCGCGCCAGATTTTCCGCGTTCAGAAGGTTCTCGGTCTGGTCGGTCAATGGCACCAGAAGCACCAGTATTTCCGCGCGCGACAAGAGCGATGCCAAACCTTCAGCGCCTGACAGGCATTCGATACCCCTGATGGCCTTGGGTCTGCGGCTCCAGCCAAGGACGTTGAACCCGACAGCGGTCAGCAATTGACCACAGGCCTGTCCCAGTTCGCCAAGGCCCAGAATGCCCACCGTCCGGTCCCGCGCCAAAGGCGGCGTCACATCATTGCGCCAGACGCCATCTTGCCCGTGAATATGTGCGTCCAACCCCAGATGGTGGCGCATCACATGCCCCAGGACCCATTCCGCCATGCCGGCGGTCATGCCGGTTTCCACCATGCGGGCCAGCGGAACCGTCAGGGTTTCGTTCCTGCGTACGCCTTCGACTCCGGCCCAAAGGTTCAGAACGGCCTTCAGTTTTTTAAAAGGCCGGAAATTCTTGACCGGCGAGGATGGTGCATAAATCACATAATCCACGGTCGCCGGATCGACGGTGCCTGTCACCAGATCAACCTCTATGCCGGCGCGGGCAAAGGCGGCGGGCAGGGACTTGGAATAAACAGGCCAGTCTTTCGGGTCGCCGGCAAAGAGCGCTCTGGGGGGCATAAGGGATCCTTTAACGGGGGCGGTGGATATGGGCCGACTGTACCAGTCCAAAGGCCAGCAGCAAGACCAGCATCGCAGTGCCGCCATAAGACACAAGTGGCAGCGGCACGCCGACGACCGGCGCCATGCCCATCACCATCGACATATTGACCGCAAAGAACAGGAAAAATGTGGTGGATATGCCCGAGGTCAGCAGACTGCCGTAACGGTCCCGGTTTGTCAGCGCAGAGACCAGACAAAAAGTCAGGATCAGCGCGTAAAGCGTCAGCAGGGAAATCCCGCCGACAAAGCCCAGTTCCTCGGCTAATGTGGTGAAAATAAAGTCGGTCTGTTTTTCCGGCAGGAAATTAAGCCGCGACTGGGTGCCTTGCATGAACCCCCGGCCGGACCATCCACCGGACCCCAGGGCGATCTTGGACTGGGTGATATGATAACCCGCACCCAAAGGATCGCTTTCCGGGTTCAGGAATGTGTCAATCCGCCTGAACTGATAGTCTTTCAGCAATTGCCAGCCGGTGCCGCGCGACATCAGGACCAGCGAAACCAGACCCACCGCCGACACGATCGCCGCCGCGAAATAAAGCCAACTGACACCGGCCAGAAACATGATCGCGGTACCGCCCAGGGCCAACAGCAAAGCGGTGCCAAGGTCCGGTTGTTTCAGAACCAATGCCATCGGCACCGCAATCAGGATCAAAGGCAACAAAACCCATAACGGCCGCGAGGTGCGGGCGGGTTCCAGCCGGTCATAGTACCAGGCCAGCATCATCACCAGGGTGATTTTCATCAGTTCCGAAGGTTGCAGCCGCATGAAACCCAGATCGATCCAGCGTTGCGCCCCCATGCCGATATCGCCGAACAAATCCACCGCCACCAGCAAAAGCAGCGATAACACATAAGCGATCACCGAGACATTTCGCCAGAAGGTCAAAGGGACAAAAGCCACAATCATCATCAAGACAAAACCCAGGGCAAAGCGTTTCGCCTGGGCATTTGCCCAAGGTTCAAGACTGCCGCCCGCAACCGAATAGAGCATGACCAGCCCCATCGCCGCGACGGCGGTGATCAGCAAGACCAGCGGCCAGTTGACATAGAGAACCTTGCGCAGGCCGGTTGGCATGGTTTTCAGATTGTGAACGAGATAGCTCAAACCTAGCTCCCCTCGGATGCGGAGCGCAGGATCAGGGCCTTGCGCTCATTCTGGATACGCACCCTCTGGCTGGCGGGATAAGCCTCGGGCGGGGGTTCGCCGCCGTAAAGCGCCTCAAGCAGAATATCGCGGGCGATCGGGCCGGCAAAACGTGATCCGCCGCCACCATGTTCTACCACGACCGCCACGGCATAGCGCGGCGCGTCAAGCGGCGCATATCCGACGAACAGGGCATGGTCGCGCCATTCCCATGGCCGGTCGTCATTGCTGGTGACGCCCTGGGCGCGTTCTTTCTTGGTGATCCGGCGCACCTGACTGGTGCCGGTCTTGGCCGCCATGCGCATCGATTTGTCATCCACCCGCACCGAATAGGCGGTGCCGCCGATATCGTTTGAGACCGCGATCATGCCGCCGCGCACGGCGTTGAGGGCCGCGTCAGACAGGCCCAGCGGTTCCGGCACGCCGTTGCCGGTTTCCACACCATCCACCGATTTGATCAGGCGCGGCAGGACCGCACGACCGGTGGCAAGACGCGCGGTCATCATGGCCAGTTGCATTGGCGACGCCTGCACATAGCCCTGCCCGATCCCCGCGTTCAACGTGTCGCCAATGCGCCAATCGTCCTTAAAAGCGGCGCGCTTCCAGTCCTTTGTCGGGATCAGTCCCGCCGCGACGCCATTGATCGGCAAATCGGGCCGTTCGCCCAATCCGAAGCGCCGGGCCATGTCGCCGATCTTTTCGATCCCGACGCGCTGGGCAACGTCATAGTAATATACATCGCAGGAATGTTTCAGGCTGTCCCTGAGATTGACCGCGCCATGTCCGCCGCTTTTCCAGCAATGAAAGCGCTGGGTGCCCAGGTCGATGTGCCCCCGGCAGGTCACGGTTTCCTTTTCGGTGATCAGACCGGCCTCCAGCGCTGCCAGTGCCACCATCATCTTGAAGGTCGAGCCGGGCGGATAGGTGCCTTGCACGGTCTTGTTTGCCAAAGGGTTATAGGGGTTTTCCGTCAGCGCGGCATAGTCGGGGATGGAAATGCCGTTGACGAATTTGTTGGGGTCGAAACTGGGGGCTGAACCAACCGCCATCAGATCGCCGTTGCGCACATCCATGATCACGGCTGCAGCGCTTTCGCCGGCAAGGCGGGCCTGAACGTAGTTTTGCAAATGTGCATCGACCGTCAGCGCGACTTTTGCACCGGGTTGCCCCTCGTTGCGGTCAATTTCACGCATCACCCGGCCAACGGCGTTGACCTCGATCCTTTTTGTACCGGCG
>JAURMY010000134.1 GCA_030830465.1 Alphaproteobacteria bacterium | reverse complement strand
CTTGTGCTTTTCGCAAACCGCCCAGAACCTGCCGGCATCGGGATAGGTTGGCACGCCTCCAAACATCAGCGTGGTCGCGCCATTGGCGAGCGGGCCATAGACGATATAGCTGTGCCCGGTCACCCAGCCGACATCGGCGGTGCACCAGAAGATATCGCCGTCGTGATAATCAAAGACCAGTTCATGGGTCATGGACGCATAGGTCAGATAGCCGCCGGTCGTGTGCAGGATCCCCTTGGGTTTGCCGGTGGAGCCGGAGGTGTAAAGGATGAACAGCGGATCTTCGGCCTTCATCGGCTCTGGCGGGCAATCGGCGCTGGCATGGGCCATCAGCGCGCCATAGCCGTGGTCGCGCCCAGCTTTCATTGCCACATCGCCGCCGGTGCGTTCAACCACCAGGGTCTGCACATCGCCGCAGATCGCCAGCGCGGCATCGACGTTGGATTTCAGCGGCGTGTTGCGCCCGCCGCGCGGGGCTTCATCAGCCGTCACCACCAGTTTTGCGCCGCACCCGTCGATGCGCGAGGCCAGGGCCTCGGGCGAGAAACCGGCAAAAACGATGGAATGTACGGCGCCGATCCGCGCGCAGGCCAGCATCGCATAGGCGGCTTCGGGGATCATCGGCATGTAAAGCACGATCCGGTCGCCCTTGGTGACACCGAGGGATTTATAGACATTGGCCAGTTTGTTCACATGTTCGGACAATTCGGCATAGGTGATATGCCTGGCCAGACCGGGATCGTCGCTTTCCCAGACGATGGCGACCTGATCGCCGCGTTTGGCGAGATGGCGGTCGACACAATTGGCGGCGACGTTCAGAACCCCGTCCTCATACCATTTGATCGACACGCCGGGATATTCAAACGTGGTGTTCTTGACCTTTGTATAAGGTTTGATCCAATCAAGCCGCTTGCCCTGTTCCCCCCAGAAGGCCACCGGATCCTTGATCGAGGCGGTATACATGGTTTCGTATTTCGCCGCGTCGATCTTGGCGTTTTTTACGAATGCGGGGGCAGGGGGATAAAGGGCGTTGGCGGTCATGGGTCAGGGTCCTGTCATTTGTCGTGACGCTGCCCCGCACCCGATGCGGGGCCGCTTGGTGGCGTGGAGGGCGGTGCCGCCACGGTGTCAGATGGCCAGATATTCGTGGCGCAGCTTCTCATTGTCCAGCACCTCTTTTGCGGTGCCGTCAAACACCACCTTGCCGGTGTCAAGGATGACGGCCCGGTCGGCCAGTTTCAATGCGGCCACGGCGTTCTGTTCAACGATAACCGTTGTGATCCCCAGTTCCTTGATCTTGCGCAAAGTGCGTTCGATTTCCTGCACGATGACGGGGGCAAGGCCCTCATAGGGTTCGTCAAGCAACAGAACCTTGATATTGCGGGCCAGGGCGCGGCCAATCGCCAGCATTTGCTGCTCGCCGCCGGAAAGTGTGGTGCCTTCCTGTTTGCGGCGCTCGCCCAGACGGGGGAACAATTCGTAAATCCGGTCAATGGACCAGCCGATTGGCGGGGCGATCTGGGCCAGTTGCAGGTTTTCCTCAACCGTCAGGCCCTGAATGATGCGCCGGTCTTCGGGCACAAGGCCAACCCCGGCCTGCGAGGCCTGCCAGGCGGCCATGTTGTGCAAGGGCTGACGGTCGAGCCAAACCTCGCCATGGGTCATCTTGGGCGAGCCGACCTGGGCGATGGCCCGCAGGGTTGAGGTTTTGCCAGCGCCATTGCGGCCCAGCAGTGCAAGGATTTCGCCCTCATGCACATTAAAGCTGACGCCTTGCACGATATAGCTTTCACCGTAATAGGCGTGAACATCATAGACCGAAAAAAAGGCCGGGGCGTTGACGGCGTGATTGGCGTTCTTTGCAAGTGTTGCGTTCATCTGCCAGCTCCTTTAATGCGCCGTGCCAAGATAGGCTTCCTGAACCTTGGGGTGGCCTTTGATCTTTTCCGGTACGTCTTCGACAATCGGGGTGCCCTGCGCCAGAACCGTTATCCGTTCGGCCAGCGAGAACACCACATGCATGTCATGTTCAATAATGGCCATGGTGATGTTGCGCTTGTTCTGGATTTCCTTCAGCAGGTCGATCGTGTTGTTGGTGTCGGCCCGCGCCATGCCGGCGGTCGGTTCATCCAGCAGCAGCAGTTTCGGGTCCTGCGCCAGACACATGGCCATTTCCAGCCGCCTTTTGTCGCCGCGCGACAGGCTGGCCGAGTGCATATGGCGCTTGTCCTGCATGTTGACATCGATCAGCATTTGCTCGGCCTTTGCAACGATGTCTTTTTCATTCGCGACCGTTTCAAAGGCATGCATCCGAAACGCCCCGTCGCGTTTGGCAAAACAGGGGATCATCACATTTTCAAACACCGTCAGGTCCGAGAAAATCTCGGGTGTCTGAAACACCCGGCTGACGCCAAGCTGGTTGATGACATGGGGTTTCTGGCCCAGCAGGGAATGGCCGTCAAACATCACCGTGCCTGTGTCGGGGATCAATTTGCCGACAAAGCAGTTCAGCAGGGTTGATTTACCGGCCCCGTTTGGCCCGATGATCGCGTGCACCGTGCCCTCTTCGATGGTCAGGTTCACATTATCCAGCGCCTTCAGACCGCCGAAGCGCTTTGAGACGTCTCTGACTTCAAGAATGCCCATCAGATCCTCCTCTATTCGCCGACATGGGGCGCGGGTGCGGGTTTATGGTCCGGTCCGTCGCCGCCGGATGTGTCGCGTTTCTTGCGCAGCCATGCGGAAATACGCTGGCCGCCTTCGACCAGTCCGCCGGGAAGGAAGATCACGACCAGCATGAACAGAATGCCCAAGGTCAGGTTCCAGCCCTTGCCGACAAAGAAATGCAGCACACAGACAACCGCGTCCTGCAGGCCGTCGGGCAGCCAACTGAACCAGCCGTGCAGGACCGAGTCGTTGATCTTGGAAAAGATGTTTTCGAAATATTTGATGAAACCCGCGCCAAGGACCGGCCCGACCAAGGTGCCCGCGCCGCCCAGAATGGTCATCAGCACGACTTCGCCCGAGGCGGTCCACTGCATCCGCTCGGCCCCGGCCAAGGGGTCCATGGACGCCAGCAGGCCACCGGCCAGCCCCGCATACATGCCCGAGATCACAAAAGCGGCCAGGGCATAGGGTCGGGTATTGACGCCGGTATAGTTCAGGCGCGTCTGGTTGGTCTTGATTGCCCGCAGCATCAATCCGAAAGGCGAGCGGAATATCCGCAGGCTGAGGTAAAAAGCGGCGATCAGCAGGACGGCACAAAGGTAATAGCCGATGTTGAACTGAAACTCCCACGCGCCCAGATGCAACTGGAATGTGTCGCGCATCTCAACGCCGGGCAGGATATTTGTGACCGGAATGGAGCCGTCTGCCGTGGCTTGCACCCCGAAAATCCGCGGATCGGCCAGCGTTACCTGAAGCCCGGTTTCGCCGTTGGTCAGGTTGAACTTGGGGTTGGACAGCACCGAATAGGCCAGGTTGAACGACATTTGCGCAAAGGCCAGTGTCAGGATCGAAAAGTAGATGCCCGAGCGGCGCAGCGACACAAATCCGATCAGCAGGGCAAACAGCCCGCCCAGCAGAACCGCCAGCACGATACCGGGAAGGACGTTCATGCTCAGCAATTTGAACATCCAGACGGCGGAATAGGATCCGACACCTAAAAAGGCGGCATGGCCAAAGGACAAATAGCCGGTCAGGCCAAAGAGGATGTTGAAACCGATCGCAAAGATGCCGTAGATCGCGAAACGCTGCATCAGGTCGGGATAGCCTGCATTGAAGATCGCCAGCGGCGAATTCGTCGGAAACGGGTTCATGATGAACGGCGCACAAGCCGCCAGAGCCGCAACGATGATCAGCAGGGTCAGGTCTTTTTTGTTCAAACCAAGCATGTTCATTCCTCCATCACGCCTTTGCGTCCCATCAGACCGCGCGGGCGGGTCAGCAGGATGATGATTGCCACCAGATAAATGATGATCTGGTCGATGCCCGGGAAGATGTTCTTCACCTCATTCATCGAGGCGATGCTTTCCAGAATGCCCAGCATGAAACCGGCCAGCACCGCACCGGGCAACGAGCCCATGCCGCCCACCACGACCACAACGAAGCTGAGAACCAGAAAATCCATGCCCATATGGTAGTTGGGCGAATTGATCGGTGTATACATGACGCCCGCAATGCCTGCCACGGCGGCGGCAATGCCGAACATGACGGTAAAGCGTTTGTCGATATTGATGCCCAGCAACCCGACGGTTTCCCGGTCGGCCATGCCGGCGCGGACCACCATGCCGAAAGTGGTGAAACGCAGAAAGGAAAACACGGCAGCAATCACAACCGAGGCGAACAGGAAATAGACCAGCCGCCAATAGGGATAGATGATCGCGTTTTCCGCAAAGCCGATCAGCACGCCAAAATCGATCGAGCCGCGAAACATCGCCGGGGCCGGGGTCGGGATCGGATTGGCGCCAAAAAACGCCTTGATGATTTCCTGCATCACGATCGCCAGGCCAAAGGTCACAAGGATCTGATCGGCATGGGGGCGTTTGTAGAAATGTTTGATCAGGCCGCGTTCCATGACATAGCCCAGCAAGAGCATGATCGGAATGGAAAACAGGATGGCCAGCGGCACCGCCCAGTCAATCAGGGCTGCGCCAAATGTGTCACCGAACCAGTGAATGACATAGGGTGTCTGGACTTCCAGCGGCTGACCGAGAAAGTTCTTTTTGACCGGGTCAAGCTCAACATAGGAAAAAGACAGCAATTTGCTGAAGGTCACGGCGGTGAAGGCACCAACCATGAAAATCGCGCCATGGGCGAAGTTCACCACGCCCAAAGTGCCGAAGATCAGTGTAAGGCCAAGGGCGATCAGCGCATAGGCGCTGCCCTTGTCCAGTCCGTTCAGGATTTGCAGCAGGATTGCGTCCATCGTTCCCATCTTCAGGTTGTTGGATTGGATGCCGGCGATACTAGCCGTAAGGTCCGGTCGCGTTCAACCGGGGAGGTTTCGAACGCGACCGGATTAAGCCCCCGGTGAAGGGGAACTGTCTTGTTTATGCGCCTGCGTTGCAGGTGCCGAGGTCGCCACCGGCGAAGAACTCGTTGTTCGGGTCATATTCGACCTTGGCGCGCGGGGTGATTTCCGCAACTTCCAGGATGTCGTAATCCGACGTCGGGTTCTCGTTCCCTTTCACAACCAGAACGTCTTTGAAGCACTGGTGGTCAGCGGCGCGGTATTCGGTCGGGCCGTTGCCAAGTCCGTCAAAGGTGAAGCCTTCCAGCGCTGCGCCAACACCACAGGGGTTGAAGGTGCCGGCGCGGGTTGCGGCATCAGCGTAAAGGATCGTCTGGGCATAGGCGGTTTGCGCAGCCTGGCTCGGCGGGAAGCCGTATTTCTCACCAAAGGATTTGGTGAAAGCCTTGGTGCCCTCATCGCCAAGGGCCCAATGCCAGTTCGACGAACCGAGGATGCCCTTCACGTTGGCACCGGCGCCTTTGGCCATCAGTTCCGAATAAAGCGGAACAACGATTTCAAAGTTCTTGCCGTTGACAACCTTGTCACGCAGACCGAACTGAACCGCGGCGGTCAGCGAGTTGACCATGTTCGAGCCATAGTGGTTCAGAACCAGCACATCCGCACCCGAGTTCAGAACCGGCGCGATATAGGACGAGAAGTCCGTGGTCGCCAGCGGGGTCAGAACGTTGGCAGTGGTTTTCCAGCCTTCGCCTTCGGTAAAGGCCTGCATCGAGGCCTGCTGTGTCCAGCCCCAGGTGTAGTCGGCGGTCAGGTGATAAGCGTTACGGTCAGCGCCATAGGCTTTCGACAGAACCGGCGACAGCGCCGCTGCGGACATGTAAGCGTTAAAGAAGTGACGGAAACCATTGGCTTTTTTGTCTTTGCCGGTGGTGTCGTTCGAATGGGTCAGCGCGGCCATGAAAATAACGCCGGCTGCCTG
>JAURMY010000133.1 GCA_030830465.1 Alphaproteobacteria bacterium | reverse complement strand
TGTCGCGCGTTTCGGTGATTGGATCACGCCGGGCTATACCCGCCCGAAAGTGATCGAAAACTATCAGCGCCGCTTTTCGGTCAACTACCCGAACGAAGAACTGCCCGCTTGCCGCCCGTTCAAGACCACACCGGCCTATGACATCTGGAAAGACCAGCGCGCGGTGTTTGGCGCGGGCTATGGGATGGAAGCGGTGAACTATTTCGCCCTGCCCGGCGAGCCCCTGTTTGAAACCCCGTCTTTCCGCCGCTCAAACGCCTTTGAGGCCACCCGTCAGGAAGTGATGGCAGTACGAGAAGGGGTCGGCATCAACGAAGTCCACAACTTTGGCAAATACCGCGTCACCGGCACCGATGCCCGGCCATGGCTTGACCGGATCATGGCGGGACGCATTCCGCAACCGAGCCGGATCAGCCTGACCCCGATGCTCAGCCCCAAAGGCAAGCTGATCGGCGATTTCACGGTGTCCTGCATCAGCGAAACCGACTTCCGCCTGACCGCCAGCTATGGCGCGCAGGCCTATCATATGCGCTGGTTCCTGCATCATTTGCCGACAACCGGCGTGGCGGTGGAAAACACCTCGGACAGCCTGATCGGGTTTCAGATTGCCGGCCCGAAGGCGCGGGATCTGCTGGCCCGCACCACGCGGTCCGATGTTTCGGCGGCGGCGTTCAAGTTCATGGACGTGAAACCGCTGATCGTCGGCATGGCGGATTGTCTGGTGCAAAGGGTCAGCTATACCGGCGATCTGGGCTATGAAATCTTTTGCGACGCGGCCAGCCAAAGGGCGCTTTACAACACATTGACCGAGGCCGGTGCCGATCTTGGCCTGCGCCCCTTCGGGATGCGCGCGATGATGAGCCTGCGGCTGGACCGGTTCTTTGGGTCCTGGGGGCGCGAGTTCAGCCCTGACTATACGCCTTGCGAAACCGGGATGGACCGCTTCATCCAGTGGAACAAGCCGGTGGATTTCATCGGCAAGGCACCTGCATCGGCAGAAAAGGCCAGCGGCGCTGCGCGCAAACTTTGCGCCTTTGAGGTGGATGCGATCGATGCGGACGTGAACGCCTATGAGCCGATCTGGCTTGATGGTGCCGTGGTCGGCTTCTGCACCTCGGGCGGCTATTCCCACTACGCGCAAAAAAGCGTGGCGATGGGATTTGTACCAACAGAAAAAGCGGCTGACGGGTTGAGGGTCGAGATTGAAATTCTGGGCGATATGCGCCCCGCAAGGCTGATCACAGAGGCCCTGTTTGACCCCGAGCGCAAGCGCCTGCTTGGCTGAGCAAGGGACCGGCACACCCATGCGCCGCGCGGCCAAACCCGGCACGGCGGCGGATGAATATCACTTGGTGCAGGGCCGCGCGGTTGCCGTACAGGCGTAAAGCCGGCCCTGTTTTGAACAGCTGAAGGTCTTGTCCTCGGCGTTTTCCCAGTTTGAAAACACCGCCCCGACATTCAGCAAGACCCGCGCGCCCCAACTGATCACGGCGTTGTCTTTTGCCATATCCTCATACCGACCGGTGAAAAACGGCACGTTTGACCCGGCATATGGGGTGTTCAGGCATTCCTTGGCGCTGACCGCGGCGGGGGTCAGCAAGGCTGTGGAGAGGATCAGAATGGCAAGCGGTTTCATGTTGGCTCCGTCTGTTGTTGGCCTCAAATTATGGCAGGTCGGGACGAAAGCAAAGGGCCTTGTTCGGCTTCGGCGGTTCGCCGCCTTGTTGATATTTTATATTTAAAATATTGAACCTTGAATTACTGACATGCAAATGCCAGCATGTCAGGAAAGCGACTCAGCCAACGGGGGATTCATGAAAGTCATCTGTCTGGGCGGCGGCCCCGCCGGCCTTTACTTCGCCATCAGCATGAAACTGCGCGACCCCGGCCATGACATCACGGTTGTCGAGCGCAACAAGGCCGACGATACCTTTGGCTGGGGTGTGGTTCTGTCGGATGACGCGCTTGGCAATATGGCGCTGAACGATCCTGTCAGCACCGAAACCATCCGCCAGCATTTTGCTTATTGGGATGATGTGGCCGTCATACACAAAGGCCAGCGCATGGTGTCGGGCGGACACGGCTTTGCCGGGATCGGGCGCAAGCGGCTGTTGATCATCCTGCAGGCGCGCGCGCGGGAACTGGGCATCCGGCTGGAATTTGAAACGATCTTCAAATCCGCCGAGGAATACCGCAAGGACTATGATCTGGTTGTCGGGTGTGACGGGATCAATTCCGCCGTCAGACGGGAATATGCCGAGGCGTTTCAGCCCAATGTGGACACAAGGCTGTGCAAATTCATCTGGCTGGGCACGCATCAGAAATTCGACGACGCCTTCACCTTTGTCTTTGAAAAGACGCGGCATGGCTGGCTGTGGATCCACGCCTATCAGTTTGACAAGGACACCGCGACGGTCATCGTCGAGTGCAGCCAGCAAACCTGGGACAACTGGGGGTTTGAGGGCATGACCAAGGAGGCGATCATTGCCACCTGTGAGGACATCTTCAAGGATCATCTGGGCGGCCATGCGCTGATGTCCAATGCCGACCATTTGCGCGGCTCGGCGGTGTGGATGAACTTTCCGCGGGTCATTTGCGAGAAATGGTATCATGAAAACGTGGTTCTGATGGGCGATGCTGCCGCGACGGCACATTTTTCGATCGGTTCAGGATCAAGACTGGCGTTTGACAGCGCGATCTCGCTGGCGACCCTGCTGCATTCCGAACCAACGCTTCAGGCGGCCTTTGCCCGGTATCAGGATGAACGCCGTCTGGATGTTCTGCGCCTGCAATCGGCGGCCCGAAACAGTCTGGAATGGTTTGAAGAGGTCGAGCGCTATCTGGATCTTGATCCGGTGCAGCTGAACTATTCGCTGTTGACCCGCAGCCAGCGGATCAGCCATGAAAACCTGCGCCTGCGCGACCCCAAATGGCTTGGCTCGGCTGAGCGATGGTTCAACAAACAGGCCGGGATCGACAGCGACCGCCGGCCGATGTTTGCGCCGTTCAAATTGCGCGATCTGACGCTTCAAAACCGCATCGTCGTTTCACCCATGGCCCAGTACAAGGCCACCAACGGCTGTCCGAATGACTGGCATCTGGTGCATCTTGGCGAACGCGCCAAAGGTGGCGCCGGGCTGGTTTTCACCGAAATGACCTGCGTATCGCCCGAGGGACGCATCTCGCCGGGCTGTCCGGGGCTTTATGATCCCGCCCACGAAGCCGCCTGGAAGCGGGTGGTGGATTTTGTCCACAGTCAAACCCAGGCGAAAATCGCCTGCCAGATTGGCCATGCGGGCCGCAAAGCCTCAACCCAACTGGGCTGGGAGGACAGTGAAAAACCCCTGAAATCAGGTAATTGGCCTTTGCTTTCCGTCTCAGCCCTGCCGTGGTCACCGCAAAATGCAACGCCGCGCGCCATGACCCGTGCGGATATGGATATGGTGCGCAACCAGTTTGTCGAGGCCACGCTGATGGCCGATCGCGCCGAGTTTGACATGATCGAACTTCATGCGGCGCATGGCTATCTGATCGCGTCCTTTCTGTCGCCCGCGACGAACAACCGGACCGACGGCTATGGCGGCAGCCTTGAACAGCGGTTGCGCTTTCCGCTGGAGGTTTTCGCGGCGATGCGGGCGGTCTGGCCGAAGAACAAGCCGATGTCGGTCAGGATCAGCGCGCATGACTGGATCGGGCCGGACGGCAACACGCCAGAAGACGCGGTGAAGATCGCCAAGGCGTTTTCCGATGCCGGGGCGGATATCATTGACGTATCGGCAGGCGGTACAGTGCCCGATGACAACCCGGTTTACGGCCGCATGTTCCAGACCCCGTTTTCCGACCGTATCCGCAATGAACTGGGGATCAAAACCATGGCGGTCGGCAATATCTATGAGGCGGACCACGCCAATTCAATCCTGATGGCAGGCCGCGCCGATCTGGTCTGTCTGGCGCGTCCGCACCTGACCGACCCCTACTGGACATTGCACGCCGCTGCCGAACTTGGCGACACAGAAGCGGTCTGGCCCAAACCCTATCTGGCGGGGCAACGGCAACTGGAACGATTGAAAGAACGCGAAAGGGAGATCCGGGCATGAGCGGGATACACAAAGGGCGCCACGCGCTGATCACCGGCGGCGGCACCGGCATAGGCGAGGCGATTGCGCTGGCATTGGCCGCCGAAGGCTGCAGCGTGACCATCACGGGGCGGCGGATGGAAGCCTTGGAGGCGACCTGTGCCAAAGCCAAAGGCATCCACCCCTTGGTGATGGATGTGAATGACGAGGCCAGCGTGGTCAACGGCACCGCGGCAGCGATCAAGGCGCGCGGGGCGGTCGATATTCACGTCGCCAATGCGGGCATTGCCGAAACCTCGGCTTTTGCCAAAACCTCGCTTGAGTTCTGGCGCAAGGTGATGACAACCAATCTGGACGGCGCTTTCCTGACCTGCCGCGAGGTTGTGCCGGGCATGATGGCCGGCGGCTGGGGCCGGATCATCACGATCAGTTCAATTGCCGGGTTGAAAGGTCTGAAATACGGGGCGGCCTACAGCGCCAGCAAACACGGGCTGATCGGGCTGACGCGGGTCATAAGCGAAGAATTCATGCACAAGGGCATCACTGCCAACGCGATCTGCCCCGGCTATGTGCGCACGCCGATTGTGGAACGCAACACCGATCTGATCATGAAACGCTCGGGCCTGTCGCGCGCCGAGGCCGAGGCCTCGATGTCGTCGGACAACCGGCACAAGAAACTGCTGGAGGTTGAGGAAATCGCCGCCGCCGCCATGTGGCTGTGCGGGCCGGGATCGCAATCCATCAACGGGCAATGCATCGAAATCGCCGGGGGTCAGGTGTGATGGCTGTGCAGGCATCCGCAGCACTGCCGGACGGTTCAAAACGGCGGCTGCGCCTGTGGCTGAGCCTGCTGAAGGCGACAAAACTGATGGAAAACGAGGTGCGCGACCGATTGCGGCGCGAGTTTGACACCACCCTGCCCCGGTTTGATGTGATGGCGATCCTGCAGAAATCCGGCCAGGGATTGAAAATGTCGGAACTGTCCAGCCGCCTGATGGTGTCAAACGGCAACGTCACCGGCATCGTTGACCG
>JAURMY010000132.1 GCA_030830465.1 Alphaproteobacteria bacterium | reverse complement strand
TCTGAAGGCTGGTGATCCCGTTTGCGGTGCCCGCAACCTTGAAATCCATGTCGCCAAGGTGATCCTCGTCGCCCAGAATATCGGTCAGGACCGCGAAATCCGATCCTTCCAGGATCAGACCCATGGCCACGCCGGCGACCGGGGCTTTCAGGGGCACACCGGCATCCATCATCGACAACGAACCGCCGCAGACCGACGCCATCGAGCTTGAACCGTTGGATTCTGTGATCTCGGACACGACGCGGATGGTATAGGGGAAGTCGGTCGCCGCCGGCAGAACCGCCTGCAGCGCCCGCCATGCCAGTTTACCGTGGCCGATTTCGCGGCGGCCCGGTCCCATCATGCGGCCCGCTTCACCGACCGAATAGGGCGGGAAGTTGTAATGCAGCATGAAGTTCGACTTGTAGGTGCCATTCAGCGCGTCGATCATTTGCTCGTCGTCGCCGGTGCCCAGTGTGGTGACAACCATCGCCTGGGTTTCGCCGCGGGTGAACAGGGCCGAGCCGTGGGTGCGCGGCAGAAGCTGCACTTCGGACACGATGGGGCGCACCGTTGTCAGGTCACGCCCGTCGATCCGCTTGCCGGTCTTCAGGATATCGCCGCGAACCACTTCGCTTTCCAGCTTTTTGAAGCAGGACCCAAGATTGGCGTCGGCGCGGTCATCTTCCCCCAAAGCCTCGACAATCGTGGCGCGGGCGGCCGAGACCGCAGCGGTGCGGGCCTGTTTGTCGGTGATGGCAAAGGCGGCGCGCATTGCGGTTTCGCCCGCGGCTTTGACCTTGCCGTAAAGCTCGGAATAGTCTTCCGGCTGAAAGTCGAACGGCTCTTTCGCGGCGGTTTCGGCCATTTCGATGATCATGTCGATCACCGGCTGCATGGCCTGATGGCCGAAATTGACAGCGCCCAGCATTTCGTCTTCGGACAGTTCGTAAGCTTCGGATTCAACCATCATCACGGCGTCTTTGGTGCCGGCGACAACCAGATCGAGCCGCTGCTCGGGGTTGTCTTTCAGCTTGTGCATGTCGTCCACTTTGGGGTTCAGCACATAGTCGCCGTTGACAAACCCAACCCGTGCTGCGCCGATCGGGCCAAGGAAGGGAGCGCCCGAAAGCGTCAGCGCGGCCGAGGCGGCGATCATCGCAACGATGTCCGGGTCATTTTCCAGATCGTGGCTCAGAACGGTGCAGATCACCTGGGTCTCGTTTTTGAAGCCGGGCACAAACAGCGGGCGGATCGGGCGGTCGATCAGGCGGCTGGTCAGGGTTTCTTTTTCGGTCGGGCGTGCCTCACGCTTGAAAAAGCCGCCGGGGATCTTGCCTGCGGCGTAATATTTTTCCTGATAATGCACGGTCAGCGGGAAGAAATCGAAGCCTTCCTTTTGCTTTTTCTCAAACACCACGGCGCACATAACGGTGGTTTCGCCCAAAGTGGCCAGAACAGTTGCGTCGGCCTGACGGGCAATCTTTCCTGTTTCGAGTGTGAGGGTTTCGCCGCCCCACTCGATTGTCTTCTTGATTTCGTTGAACATTTACGTTTCCTGACTGGGAGCACTCCCGGGCCTTCCCGGGTCTCCCGTTGATATGGCGGCCCCATTGCCGCCGACCCCTATTATCTTTCATGAAGTGCCGGGGCCTTGGCACAACGTCTCAGATGGCGCGGCCATACAGCAGATTGGACGGGAAGGGAAGGGGGAGGTTCCGGAGGAAAGGCCTTCGCGCCATTTGCGGAAAGTGGCAGTTGTGAGTCTAAACTGATCAATGTTGCAGATTGATCTTTTGGTTGGGAAGGGCGGGAAGCGGTCATTCGCTGCGGGGGCAAAGAACTATTCATCGTTAGGGGGGAGCGGACATTGGCGCGGTTCAAACTAAGTGGTATCAAGGGGTGGAACAGGCCAAGCTCATTACCGACGCAAGGCCGATGCATGAAAGCCGTTCCATTTGAAACATAAGACGATTGATTTGGCTGCCGAAGTTATCTGCAAAGCATGATAGGCCGAAAAACATATGAGAAGTTGTTACCACGGCATGAACGCGAGGCGCTTGAGCAGGCGTTGGGGATGGAGTCCGGATACGTTTTGGATTTCAGCGACCTCACCTTCAACGACTTCTTCTACGAGACGATTGCCATCGATCCGGAAGATCAGTCGCATCTCTTTAGCGGGCGAGGAACATCGAAAGCGAAAAGGTTGCGTTCGTTTATCGAGTGTGCCCAACCGGCGTTAGTGGCAAAAATCCTGCGCGAACTCTGGGAGTATCGGGACGCGATGATGTTTGCACCAACTGCGCGGAATGAAGACAAACTTAAGGAATCCTATTTTTCCACCGTCGCACGGATCGAGGGGCGCACGGATGCAATTGATACCTCTGCCATTGAGACTTTCGAGCCGAACGAGACACTTGAAGAACTGGTTGCTTCAATCCGCCGCGATCTGGATGCGAACAAACCCCAAGCGGCTCTTGACCGCCTTCACACCTACTGCATGAAGCGTTTTGCGTCGCTTGTCCGGAAGCATGGCGGCGGAGAATGCGGAAAAGACGATCCTCTTCATGCGCGGGTTGCAAGATATGTCAAAATCCTGCGCGAACAAAAGAACCTGAATCCCATCTCTGAGCGCATTGTGAAGAGTTCAATCAGTGTATTTGAGGCGATGAATCCCGTCCGCAACGATCAGTCGTTTGCACACGACAATCCTGACCTAGTGCAGATGGAGGAAGCCCGGTTCGTCTTCGACAGTGTGACTGCATTCTTACGGTTCTCTAAAGCTATCGACGGGCGCTTTTTCGAGGAGTGATCGAGGTGAGCCACCACTCGTCAACGTCAGCATTGCGGGCTGTAACTGCAGCAATCCGACTGATCGAAGAACGGCAGCTCGGGGCCGTACGCCGCCGTTGCCCATTCGTTCGCTTATGGCAGCATTGCCCCACAATGCCGACTTTACAGTAATTTGCAGCGAAGTTCTGGTTGCCACCCAGAGTTTGCGGCGCAAAGGAGGATCAGTCTGATATCTGTCTGAAGACAGGCTCAATTCAAACTCAATGCCGTGTTCCCCAAAAGAAAACCGCGCCCAGGGTTCCCCGGACGCGGCCTGAAACTCAAACCTTGCGGCAATGATTACCGGCGGATGCTCAGCCGTTCGATCAGCGACTGGTACCGCGCTTCGTCCTTGCGCTTGGTGTAGTCCAGCAGCTTGCGGCGCTGGGCCACCATGGTCAAAAGACCGCGGCGCGAGTGGTTGTCTTTTTTGTGGGCTTTGAAATGCTCGGTCAAAACATTGATCCGGTGGGTCAGGATCGCAACCTGAACTTCCGGCGAACCGGTGTCACCTTCTTTGGTGGCATATTCTTTGATCAGCGCTTCTTTGACTTCTGGCGTAATCGACATCGGGGTCTCCTTTATTGGTTAAGGTGAATGGCGCAGGCCGGGATGTCGTCCAGCAAGGCCCGTGGAGGCATCCGCCGATCAGCAGCGGATGCGCGCGTATAGGGGATATCCGGCGGAAAGAAAAGGCCAAATATCAGCGCTGGATGCGCTCGGCGATCTGGGCCGCCCAGTCGCCGATGATCGGGATGAAATTGATCTGCGACAGGGAATAAACCAGCAGGGACACCACGACCGTCGCGCCCAAAACGCTGCCAAGGCCAAAGGCGACGCCTTTCAGAAACTGCATGCCCAGCAGGCGCGCCGGGGCGTTCTGGCGTTGAAAGAAGGCCTGCGCATTCAGGATTTTCACCTGTCCGGCCAGGGTATCCAGCCGGTCTGACAGGTCTTTCGGCGGGGTTTGCGGCGAATTCATGGCGAAGACCTGTAACTTTTTTGCACGGCTTGGCGCAGGATTTGCGTTGAAACTGAAACAGTCAAGGCTTTTCGGGGGAATAATCGCCAGCACCGCGACAATCGGTCAAATTAACCACATAATTTCAACGTGTTATAAACAAATCTGTGGCGGTTTTTCGGTCTGGCTGATAGGATCAAACCGTCTGGGGATTCGCCCTGACCGGGTTTGCGGCGGGGGCCGCACCGGTCGCTTGCAGGGGTGGATATGCGGGGCCTTCAATCGCCATGTGCGAGGGAGCGGGGCCTGTTATGATTAGTTTTCTGGCATTGTCAGGAATGGCCGCCTATGGCTTGGGCGGCATTGTTACCGAGACGCAAGACACCACGGCGAAAAAGACCAACGCCCTGCGCTACAGCGCAAACCCGATCGGGTCCGAGACCGGCTTTCCGGGCTTTGATCTGGCCGAAGGGGCCGGCGTTTTTGATTTCGCGCGCGGCGATCTGATCACCGGGTTTGACCCGGCCTATGACATTCTGGAACTGGAATACGCTGCGGCGATGGGGCGGCCTGAAGTGACCGTCATCAATTTCCCGGACGGAACCGGCGCGTCCATCGCCCTGAATGGCGTGGTCGTTGCTGATGTCGAGGGCGCGCAGGGGCTCGACCCCCGCCGCGTCATCCTACAGCCGGTCTGAGCAATAGACCTGACCCTCCGATAAGGAGACCCTGATGGAACTGTTGATTTTTGGCGGCCTGCTGTTGTTTGGCTATTTGCTTGATACGGTGTTTGACGTGTTCAACCACCATGACAGCGCTGGCAGCGGTGATGAGACCCAGGACAATGACACCCTGAATGGCACCGATGGGGAAGACCACCTGCAGGGGCACGGCGGCAATGACCTGATCTCGGGTTTTGGCGGCGCGGACCTGCTGGACGGCGGCAGGGGCGACGACACGATCAACGGCGGTTCGGGCGCGGACCTGATCCTTGGCCGTCAGGGCGATGATACGCTGAACGGGCAGGCGGGCGACGATCATGTCTATGGCGGTTTTGGCGATGATGCGGTTTCCGGCGGCACCGGCCGCGACGCCCTGCTGGGTGGCAGCGGCGCGGATGTGCTGTTGGGTGGCAAGGGCGATGACCTGTTGGTCGGCGGCGGCAGCCAAAACCTGCAAACCCTGCTGTCAACCGGCAGCGGCAGCGTCGGCTTCACTGATATCGCCGACGGCAATGCTGACAGCCTGAGCGGTGGCAATGGCGACGATGTTTTGATGCTGGATCGCGCCGATACCGGCACCGGCGGGTCGGGCTCTGACACGTTTTTTGTGTTTGAATCCGCTGACCAGACCGGTGCCGCCACGATCACCGATTTCGATCAGGGCGTTGACAGTCTGAATATCGACTACAAGGCGGCGGATTACGCGGTACCTCCGACCGTGACGGTGGTCGATTTCAGTGATGGAACCGGTGCCGACATCCTGTTGAATGGCACGCTTGTCGCCAAAGTGACAGGGGCGCAGGGGCTTAGTGCAGGTGCAGTAACGATTGAAGCTTTGGCCTGAAAGGTCAAAGCGCGGAAGGGTGGTAGCGCATGTTTGGAACAGTCGGACTGGGATTTCTGATATTGGCAGGGGCGGCTGTGACCGGCCTGATCTGGGACGCGCTGTTCGGCGGGTTTGACGGCGATTCCGGTGATGCAGCCGACGATCCGGCGACGGATGGTGACGACGTGCTGACCGGCACCAACGGCAACGACCTTTTGCGCGGCCATGCCGGGGACGATACGATGGATGGCCTGTCCGGCGACGACCGGCTTTACGGCCAGAACGGCAATGACACGGTGTTTGGCCGCGACGGGCGCGATCTGATCCATGGCGGTTTTGGCGATGACCGGCTTTATGGCGGCGAGGGCCGCGACCGGCCTTTGGGCGACGGCGGCGCGGATCTGCTGTTTGGCGGTGGCGGCGGCGACCGTATGTTTGGCGACGCGGGTAATGACCGGCTGGAAGGAATGAACGGCGATGACCTGCTTTATGGCGGGGTCGGACAAGACATCCTGAACGGTGGCGACGGCAATGACACGCTTTATGGCGGCCTGGGCGAAGATACACTGGCGGGCGGGAACGGAAACGACCGGCTGTTCGGCGGTCAGGGGGCGGACCGGCTTGACGGCGGCGAAGGCAATGATGTGCTCTATGCCGGGCAAAACGATCAGGATGCCACGGCGACCAACACCCTGATTGGCGGCAAAGGCAATGACACATTGATCCTGACCCGACTGGACCAGGCAACCGGCGGCGAGGGCGACGACGCGTTTCATATCCAAACGACCGCCTCTGATCCATTGACGACCACCTATGGCAACGAACGCCTGGCCGTGATCCGGGATTTTGACCCGGCTGAGGATTCACTGACCATCGACTATGACCCTGCCGAATATGCAACCCCTCCGGCGGTCAGCATCAGTGTCTCTGCCGGGGATTCCAATATTTTCGTGGGCGGGGTCTGGGTGGCGACGGTTGAGGGCGTCACCGGAATTTCAGCCGGATCGGTGGCGGTGGAGCCGAACTATGACGCGGTGCGCGGCCTGACTACGGTTTAAAGCGTATTGCGTTAAACGTGAATCACCAAAC